>CALLKH010000428.1 GCA_938008425.1 uncultured Planctomycetaceae bacterium
CCGATTCTCGAAAAAGCCAGCAAGCTCAAGGCCGGGCGGGATTTCTTCCTGGCGTACAGCCCCGAGCGCGAGGACCCCGGCCGCGAGGACTACACGACCGAGACGATTCCGAAGGTCGTCGGCGCCCACGACGCGAAGAGCCAGAAGCTCGCGATGGCGGTCTATTCGAGCGCGATCTCGGCGGCCATCCCCGTTGCCAACTGCGAAGTCGCCGAGGCGGCGAAAATTCTCGAGAACGTTTACCGCTGCGTGAACATCGCCATGGTGAACGAACTCAAGGTGCTCTTCGACAAGATGGGCATCGACGTCTGGGATGTCATCAACGCCGCCAAGACCAAGCCCTTCGGCTTCTCGGCGTTTTACCCCGGCCCCGGGCTCGGCGGCCACTGCATCCCCATCGATCCATTCTACCTCACGTGGAAGGCGCGGCAGTACGGCGAATCCACCCGGTTCATCGAACTGGCCGGCGAGATCAACACCCATATGCCGGAGTACGTGATCAACCGTCTCGCGATGGCGCTGAACGACCGCAAGAAGTCGATCAACGGCTCGAAGATCCTCATCCTCGGACTCGCCTACAAGAAGGACGTCGATGACATTCGCGAAAGCCCGAGCATCGAACTGATTCACATCCTTAAGGCGCGCGGGGCCAAGGTCGATTACAACGATCCGCACGTGCCCAAGACCCACAAGGGCCGCGAGCATGATCTCGGCATGAAGTCGGTGCCCCTCACCGCCACGAATCTCAAGAAGTACGACGCCGTGCTCATCTCGACCGATCACTCCGCGTACGACTACAACATGATCGTCCGCTGCTCGAAGCTGGTCGTCGATTCGCGCAATGCGACGGTCAACGTCAAGCGCGGACGCGAGAAGATCGTCAAGGCCTGACGAATCGACGGATCCCAACGTCAACCCAAAACCAAGAGGGCCGCTGATCGCTCGATCGGCGGCCCTTTTTCTTCGCTCGTTTGAAGGTTCAGTTGGATTAAGCGATCAGATCGTCAGCAGATTGACCCGCACGACGTCGGCCGACGCATCCATCGCGGCGTTGGCGACGGCGTCAGCCTCGCGGTTCTGTTCGCGGCGCACATGACGAATCTGCCACTTCTTGATCTGTGAGAGCTTTTTCACGGCCTCGTCATAGAGCGGCTTGAGCCCCTCATTCTTGACGCGATAGTCGCCGTGAATCTGCTTGACCATCAGTTCACTGTCGCTGTGAAGCTCGACCTCTTCAACGCCCGCCGTCCGGGCCACGTCGAGCGCGCGAATGAGGGCGGTGTACTCGGCCTGGTTGTTGGTGACGCGGCCGAGGTAGTAACCGGCCTCGAAGACGAGATCGCCTTCGTCATTCCGAATGACGACGCCGGAGCCCCCGGGGCCGGGATTTCCACGTGCGCCGCCGTCAATGTGAATCGTGACTTTCATGGATCGGCCCGCTGAACAGGGTGGATGTGCCTTGTTGGTGTGTGTGCATATGCAGCGGCGGTCGGACCGCGCATCGCATGATTTGCGTCAGGGCGAGGCGGCGGATCGGGCGTACAGGATTCGTCCGCAAACATTGCAGAGCACGGTTTCATCGCGCGAGAGAATCGCGTTGACCTGCTCAATAGTGATCGCCATGTTGCACCCCTCGCAGGCGTATTCCTGTCGACGGGGATGCGTTCGCGTCACCTGGGCCATCGCCTCGCCGTCGTTGGCGCCGGCGACGCGATTGAACGTGATCAGCGTATCGGGAGGAACGGCCGTCGCGGCCTCCTCGCGCTGCTTCTTCAACTTGTCGAGCCGGTCCTTGCAGCGCTGCCGGGCGTCCTCGACCTCGGCCTCCAGCTCCTTGAGCTTCGACTCCTCCTTGACGCGCTCCTCGCGCGTCGCGGCGAGAACCTTTTTCTTCTCGTCGATCTCGGTCAGGAGATTCAGCACGTTCTCCTCAACCTTGCTGGTGTCTGCCTTGTAGGTATTCAGCTGGGTGAGAACGGCGGAGTATTCTTTTTGCGTTTTGGAGGTGTTGAGGGCGTTGCGATACTTGGCCATTTCGGCCTCGGCGGTCTTGGCTTCAAGATTGAGCCGGTCCGCCTCCATCTGCGCGGCCTTGATCTGCTGTTCCTGCGATTTGATTTTGCCGTCGATCTCGGCGATGCGCTGCGTTTGGCGCGTGCAAGCCCGAACCTTGCGGTTGATGCCGCGCTCGATTTCTGCGATTTGTGTCTCCACTTCCTGCAGGCGATGCAGCGCCTCGAGTGTGGCTCCCATCGAAGTCAGATCCCTTCTGGGTCAGTATGAACTTTTTACCTACCACCAATTTGGACATTGAATTATGCGCGCGAATGGGCTCTCGATCAATCCCGCAATCGACCGGCCGATTGCCCCGGGGGTTTGAATCCACCGAATTCACGAAAAAACCCCGCGCGGTGCGAGTCGCGCGGGGTTCATGGATTCTGTTTTTCCACCGGCGAGAGATACGCGCCGGCTCAGATCGAGATTTCGGAAATTCTCTCCCGCGTCGCCGCGGTTTCCGACGCTCTTCGGCCGTCAATCGCGCCATGTCCGGCGGGATGCGCCTCGGGCGCGATCGAATTTCGGACCCGGACCACGCCCGGAATCAGCACTTCCACTGGCCGCTGCCCCGGTGCAACTTCATTCACCAGCTTGACGCCCCAGGCCGCGATTCGATCGACGGGAACCTCGTATGCCGTCATTTCCATGTCGGCCGCGAGGGAATCACCGGCGTCGAGCACCGTGGTGAGGGCGATTTCGCCCGCGCGCCAGTGCTGCATGAGCTTGTCATTCGCCCGGGCGAACCGCAGGGCCTCGATGCCGATGAGCACGATGCCCACACTGGGGCCGATGTGATCGCTTCGACGGCTCGCATGCGCTTCATCGAAATGCCGGTTGATGCAGCATTCCGTTCCCGTTCGATCGCCGCCGCGAAGCGGGCACGATCTCACGGCGCCGTGATAGCGCGCCGAGGCGGTTCCACAACCGCTCATGACGGCCTCAACCTCGCGACTGGGATGGCCATAGGTGCCGATGACGGTCTGACAGCCGAGCCTGAAGAGATGTTCGGCCAGTCGATAACCGGCATCGACGAAGTCCGGCACGACCGCGTTCATCTTGGAGCCCGCGGCACAGGCGCCGAGCACCACGACGGGAACATGCCGTCGAAACGCCTCCATCATCAGCGCGTCGCTGATGTGGCCGCTGCCGCCGCCCAGCGGTGAGCCGGGAATGCAGAAGATGCCATCGGTCGTTCGACGGGTAGGCGTGGCCCATTCGTTCAGGTCGACGCAGTCGCCGTCGTACGTCATCCGATTGACGGTATGACCGGCGGCCGTCGCTTCAACTCGCACGCTGTCGAAGATTCGCTTTTGAAGATGAGATTCCGCCCCCGATTCGGGCATGAAGCAAATCGTGGTCTTTCGCCCGGCGGTCGCCTCGGCGTCCTCGCGACCGGCGACGAACGTGCCTCGGCCGATCTGTCGGACGAGCAGGCCTTCGCTGCTCAGATCGCAGAGCGCCTTGTTGATCGTCTTCGCGTTGGCGTTGAACATCTTTCCGAGTTCGCGCTCGCCCGGCAGACGATCCTGGAATTCGCCGCTCAGAATGGCCGCCCGGATTCGCTCCCGAAGGCGCTGAAACTTGTAGCTGAGTCGTGTGGGTCGGCCGCTTTGCCCGCCGGTTTGTGAAGAGTCATTGGTCTGCTGCATCGTTCATTCTCCAGACGATACGCGAGGGTGAATCCGGTCCTCGTGCCTTTCGCATCCGGCGGTGCGGCCCAGTCGGTTCGTTCGAAAGCCAGGCCATCGAACACACGGGAGCACGCCGCCGCAAAAATGCGCGGTATTACCTT
>CALLKH010000429.1 GCA_938008425.1 uncultured Planctomycetaceae bacterium
CCCGCGTGAGTCTCTGAAGATCGAATTCCTTCTGATCGCCCGACGGCATGGTGGTCGGCTGGGTCGTCGCCATCTGCTCGGGCTGCGTCGTGGGCGTCTCCTCGGCCGGCTGCGTGGCGGCGGACTCCTGTTCGTCGCGCTCTTCGGTTTGCGGCTGTTCCTGGGATTGGTTGTTGTTCTGATTGTCGCCGGACTCGTCGTCGGCCGACTCGTCACCTTCCTGTTGATCCTGGGACTCGGATGGATCCTGCTCCGAGGGATCCTCGCTCTCCTGCTGCTCGCCCTGGGAATCGTCGGACGACTGTTGATCGTCCTGGGATTCCTGCTGCTCTCCCTGTTGCTCCGAGTCGCTCGGCTGCGATGTGCTGCTTTCGTTCTGCTCGTCCGACTTGTTCTGCTCGTCGGACTCCTCATCGCTCTTCTCGCCCGGCTGGGACGAGGGTTGCGACTCGCTTTGCTGTTTGAGCAGTTCGATCTTCTTCTTGAAGAACGCGTGGGCCTGCTCGGCCAGCGAGAGATTATGCTTCGCGTCCGCGTCATCGGGTCGCAGCGCCAGGGCATCCTTGTAGAACGCGATGGCCCGATCGAGGTCTTTCACTGCCGCTTGAAGGTCCTCTTTCTTGGCCATGGCAGACGCGTGAGCCGAAAGACCGAGGTTGTACTTCGCCCTCGCTTCGAGGTCCGGACGTTCGGGGCGAAGCGCATCCTGGAAGGCACGCTGGGCCTGTTCGAACCGACCGAGACGATAATGGGCGATGCCGCGGTTGTAGGCGATTTCGGCGGAGTCGGGCATGGTTTCCGCGGCCGTGTCGTAGGCGGTGAGGGCCTCTTCGTACTTCTGCTGTGCGAGGAGCTGGTTGCCCAGTTGAATCGCCTTCGCTCCTTCGCGCGAAATCGTTTCAGCACTCGCCGGAGTTGCGAGCCAGAACGCGAGTGCGATCGCAGCAAGACTGGCTGCGCCCGGGCGGATTGTCCAAGTCGGACGAATCCCGGCGCCGTCAATCAACGACATCGTGCACTCAACTGTTGCCGGTCGCGTCCGCATTTCTTTGCTGATTCTCCGTCTCGGTCCTCGCGTCATCCGCTTATCGTCGTCCATTCCGTCGCCGGCCGCAATGGTGTCGCACGGCGGTCACTCATCAGCGAATCAATCATCAGCAGCGCCAGTGCGATCGCGGCAAACCAGTGCGATCGATGATAGCGCTGCTCCACGCGCTGCTGGGCCTCCGATTCCTGCTGAAGCTTGGCCAGCCGCTGGGTGTAGATCCACTCCAGTGTTCGCTCGCGATTGGTCACCTGGCCGCTCAGGTGGTATTCGCCGCCGCCCGCCTGCGCGATGGCCGCAAGCGTGCCCGGATTGAGTTTCGAGCGAACCGGCAACTGATCGTGTGTGAGGTAGGTGCGGCGGCCGTCTTTGTCGATCGGAATTGGCGCGCCGTCGCGGCTGTTTTCCTCGCCGATGCCGATGGTGAACACGAGAATTCCATCAGCGAAGGCGTTTCTGGCCTCATCGGTTGCCGTGCCGCCGTGATCCTCGCCGTCGGTGATGAGAATGATGGCGCGATCGCGCTGTGCGGCGGGACCGAACGCCTTGTGCGCCGCCTTGAGCGCGCCGCCGATATCCGTGCCGCCGACGGGGGCGCTGTACACGCCGATGTCGTCGAGTTCGAGCCGGTAGAACTCATAGTCGTCGGTAAGCGGGCAGGCAAGATCGGGCTTGCCCGCAAAGACCACGAGGCCGACGCTGGCGCCGCTGAGTCGATCGAGCAAGCGGTGAATGTCGTCCTTGGCGCGATCGAGCCGCGACATGCCGGCATCCTCGGCCAGCATGCTTCGCGAGACATCGAGACAGATCATCAGGTCGAGATGACGGGCGTGGGCATCTTCGTAGTAGGTGCCCCATCTGGGGCCCAGCAGGGCGACACCGATGGCGAGCGCGGCCAGCGTGATCAGGCCGGCGCGAAGATACTGCCGCGTCCAGCTGACATAAGGGGCGAGGTAGGCGAGCAGGTTGCTCGTCGCGAATTCGCCGAGGGCCCGGCGCTTCTTGGAGATGCCGTAGAGCGCGGCCGCGAGAAACACGACGGCGACCAGCGGCCACCACCACTGGGCCAGATTCGCAAAATAGGGATTGAGTGCGCCGTCGTTCATGTGGACCTTGTCGGCTGTCGCGGGCGTCGAATGGCAGTCCCACGCGGACTGGGCATCTCGTTCATGGACGATTCAAAACCCCGTTTCACTTCGCGATTTTAGGGGTCAGGGGCGGAATGGGAAGAGAAGCGGACGCCGAGGGGGCGTTACTGGCTGATCGGCTGGAGGGCGACTTCGGGCTTTCCAGAGCTGAAGAGCGACATCGTGGAGGCCGCCAGGGAGATCGGAGCGACCGTCAGCCGGGAGTTTCCGTAATGGCGGCTTTCGCGGCAAAGCTGAAGGGCCTGCTGATATCGGCCCTCACGCAGGGCGGCCTTGGCCGCATGAGAGAATACCCGGGCAAGTCTCGCCCGGGCGGCGACCGGCTCCAAGGCGGTCTTGGCGACGCCGGACTCGTAGAACTCCTTGAGAACCTTCGCCTTCACGAAGAGATTACGATCCATTCGTTCCTTGCTCAGGCGGGAATCGTGAAGCCGCCGCAGGGCCAGCGGTTCCTCGATCAGGCCGAAGGGCATATCGACGCTGATCCGCAGCCAGAGTTCATAGTCTTCGCAAACCGGCAATGCCGGGTTGAATCCCCGCGAATTGATCAATACGTCGCGACGGCAAACGATCGTCGGCACATGGACGAAGCTGCTGTTGAAGAGGGCCTGCGTGATCCAGCCATCAACACAGGGCTTGGTCCGTCCCGGCACCGCCTTGAGATTCTGATCCACAGGGGACATGGGGCCGTAGAAGATGCGATAATCCGGACGGCGTCGCATAGCTTCGAGATAGCGCTCGAGCTTCTGGGGCAGCCACAGATCATCGCTGTCCAGAAATGCGACGAGATCGCCGGTTGATTCCGCAACGCCGCGATTTCGCGCCGCACCGGGGCCGCTTCGAGCCTGGCGGATCACCTTGGGTTTCGCGGGATGATCGGCCACGCCGGCGGCGATGTCTTCCTGGGAGCCGTCATCGATAACAATGGTCTGGGCGACTCGAACGGTCTGCGCGACGACCGAGTCCAGCGCTTCGCGAACGTAGCGCAGACGGTTATACGTGGGAATGATGACGCTAACCGATGGGTCGTTCATATGCACAGGCGTTCGGCCGTAGCCGATACGCCTCCGGCCGCGGGCCTGAGAACCGCACGGCGATTTGCTGACGCTCCCGTTGGATCCATTTCCGTATGGATCCGCGCGGTGCGAACGGGAAGGTCTGCATCAGAGGGGACGGAAAGCTTCCGTGCGAGGATGGGCGAGGCCCCGTACCCTCCGAGCCTGGGTGCTTTCAAACACCACGGCTATCATGTGATATGGGATCGGTCGTAAAGGGTCAAGACGAAAGTTTTTTCCGACGGCGCAGTGGAATCGGCGGCGTTGACGAACGCATTTTCGCGGGTATTTTCACGTTGCTTTCACCAGAAATGGGTTGACAAATGTGACGCACACCGATCCGCCGCCCGACAGGCGGCGAACGGACTTCGTGCGGCACGCCTGCGACCCGGGAGTCTTGCATGGCTGAATTGAATCTCAAGCCCGGGCAGAAGATCCGTGTCGAGCGAACCATTCGTACACGCGAGGGCGACTGGAAGACGTCGGTCGAAGGCGAAGTTGTCTACTTCGAGGCCCGGCCGACGGGCAGCTGGTTCGCGCACGGAAAAAATGACAAGCTGTGGCTGCGACGCGTTCGCATCAAGAAGAGCGACGGCGAACTGGTGGAACTCGTGCTGGAGCGCGATACGAAAGTGACAGTAATGGGTGGGGCCGCGGCCTGAATCGGGCGGTCCCTTCACGCGGCTTCAAACGGGCGCAGGGCTTCTCGTAGCCCATCGGGAATCGGTGTCGGCACCGCACGGCCGTTCTCAACGCGCATGCAGCCGGTCTGCTGCTCCCCCCGGGCGACAAGAATTTCTCCGCCGGCCGGATCGATACGCCAGTATTCAAAAAGCATCGTGATTCGATTCTGAACAATCTCGCCGAGCCGCATGCGCACCACGACGACGTCAAACGCGCTGAGTTCGTGAATGTAGTCGCAGGAGCAGCGGATCGTGACCAGGCGCAGATCCCGGGCCAGGTCCTCCAGCACCTCTGGGGCGTGATCCCGCAGAAACATCTCCCGGCATCGGCCCTGCCATGCGACGTGATTGACGTAATAGACGTTGCCCACGAGGTTCGTTTCGGCGAACCCGACGACATGGCGATATTCGTAAGCCTTCACCGATCGCCTCCGGCGAGCACGGCGAACGCGTGAGGCTGAGCCTTGTCGCGAACGCTTGTCACGAAGGTCGCGCACCGGGTGTCGCCCGATCGCAGAACAATCCAGCCATCGGCGTGAACCGCATCGAGCGTGAGCGGGCTCGCCGTTGGCAAGCCCGCCTTCTTCATCGATTCCTTCGCGGCCCAGACCCGCGTGGCGGCCGCGTCGATCTCCTCGTGATTCTCGGTGGCGATCAGCTTCGCGAGGGCGAGGGCGTCCGCGCCGAGCAGCGATCGCCACGATTCAGTTTCGCGGACCGCCACCGGTTCGACATCGCACCCAGCGCGACCGGACGCGGCCAGCGCCAGCACCAGGTCGGCCGCGTGCGAGGCCGAGAGATTGCGGCCGTTCGCGGATTCGGGCTTGCCGTCGGGTCGCCGGGTGACAGCGGTCTGCGCGCCGGAGACGATGCCGAGTGCGTGGGTGCTGTCAGCGCGTCCGCCGTCGGCTCGGGTATGTTCAAGCACCACGGACAGCGTTGTTGAGCAGAGGAGTTCCCCGGCGCGGCGTTCGATGTAGTTTCCGAGTAGCGCAGGGCTCCAGTCATCGTCGCAGGCGATGGTCTCCAGGACGCGGAGTTGCAGGCCGTTCCAGGTTTCGAGGATTTCTCCTTGTTCGCCGATCATCTGCATGTCGTAGGTGAACGATCCGTCGGCGTGGCCGGTTTCGATCGCCCGAACGGCGGTGGCGGCATTTCCGGCGTGAGCATGTCGAACGATGCGCTCGACTCGCACCGGAAGCAGCCGTTCATGGGGAATGCAGGACTGAATCGCGTGAATCGCGGCGTCGCGCGCGGCCGGATCGCCGAGAATCAGGTCGGCGGGCTGATAGGGCGCGAACCAGGTCGTGCGTTCAGCCGGCGTAATCTTCGCGTGGCACTCGCGGGCGAGCAGGCGATGGTAACCGGCGAGTCGTTTGAACCGGCCGCGGTGGAACAGCCTGTCGGCGTACAGATCATGGTCGCGATCGATGGGAAGCAGGCCGTGGCCGTTGATCTCGGGCGTCGGCAGGGCGACTGCCGCTTGCGGGCCGTCGGACAGTCGGAACGTGAGCCGGAAATGATCGCTCTGGAATTCGGTGACGCTGGATCGAAGCACCGCGTCGATGCGATCCGGCCCGCGGGCGAGAAGCGCCATGCGAATGACCACCGATCCTCGCTCCGGCACGACGACGGGGCGAAGGAGTTCGAAGCTCTCAATTCGACAGTTCGCGTCGCGGCTGGTGAAGGCTTGCAGTGCCTGTGTCAGAGCTTCAAGACCCATGACAGCCGGGAAGATTCGCTCGCCGCGCAGGGCGTGATCGTTGACGTAGGGATCGGTGTCGGTTGAAAGCGATGCATCGACGACGAACTCGACGCCGGGCACGTCGATCCGGATGCGCTCAACGAATCGCAGCAGCGGCGGGGCGTCGGTGCGGGCGCCGAGCGTCGCGGGCGCTCCGAATCGGCCGGCGATGATGATGCGACGATTGCCCGTGTCCGAGGCGAGAATCTTTTCAAGCCAGTGCAGGCCTTCATCGGTCGGGATCGGCGTGACCCCTTGTTGCGTGAGCGCTTCGATCCGGCCGAGGCGGCGACCCATGCCGACATCCTGCCAGACGGACCAGTCGAGCGTGAGGCACCGGCAATGGGCATGGGCCCGGCCCCAGTCGGCGGTCAGCCCGGCGAGCCAGTCATTGGCGAGGGCGTACTCAGCCTGCCCCGGCATGCCGGCCTGGGCGATGATGGATCCGAATGAGACGAGGAGCCGCAGCCGATCCTCGTCGACGGCATCGAGAATGTTGCGAATGCCCTCGACCTTGGGTCGCAGCGTGCGGATGAAGGCGCTGTCATCGAGTTGATCGAGCAGACGCGGCTCGTTGAGTCCTGCGGCGTGAATGACGGCCGTGATCGGGCCGAGACTTGTAATGATTTTACTGATCGCGGATCGAATGGCGGCCGAGTCGGAGACGTCGGCCTGCTGGTAGCAATGGGTCACGCCGGCCGCTTTGAGCCGGCCCATTGTCTGGGTCAATTCGGCGTCGGATTCCGGCGCGGACCGGCCCAGCAGGGCGATCTTCGCGCCGGTCTTTCGTGCCAGGAACACAGCACATTCGGCCGCGATGCCCTTGCCGCCGCCGCTGATGAGAACGACGTCATCTAAAGTGAGCGGTATCTTCGAGGGCTTCGAGTGGCCGTTGCGCTCCGGCGAATCAATTTTGAGCGTCCCACTCTTACCGTCCAGCCAGATCGGCGCCAGCCGGGGCACGCGTCGGGTGCCGTCGGCGTCGTAGTGGGCTTCGACATAGCCGGACAGCGACGACGCTTCGGCCGCGACCCATTCGGCGGCTTTCGGCGCATCGAACGGCACCTGAACTACGGCGACGTCTATGTCAGGGCGTTCGAGATGCAGCGTCTTGGCGAAACCCTGGCTGCCGCCCGACTGCTGAACGATGACGAGCCGATGGCCATCGCTTCCGGGCACGGCGCGGCGGGCGACATCAAGAAGCAGGGGTTTCGCCGATTCGTCGAGCGCTGCGGGCAGGCAGACGACGATGCCGCCGCCATCGACCTTGCCGGCGAAGGCGGATTTGATCCTGGCGTTGAGCGGATGATCCGGCGCCGCGATGACCTGCCATCCGCCGGGCAGACCGTGATGCGCCGCCTTCGCGAGCGGCCGCTCCACCAGCGAGACCTCCATCGGGTAGATCCATGACTCGATGCCCGCAACATGCCGCGGCCGGGCCGTTTCGCGCGGGGCGCCGCGCTCGGACTCCTCCACCCAGGTGCGAAGGGCGGCCGCAAGTTCGGCGACCGTGGCATTCGCGAATGCGGTCGGCGAAACCGGCGGCGGCAGGCTCATCTGCCGCGCCGCATCGGCCACAATCTGACCCACGCTGATGGAATTGAGATGCAGATCGTTCAGGAATCGATCATCGTCGCCGACCGACTCCAGCGGCAGTTCGGTCTTCTCGGCCACCAGCCGGCGAATGCGTTCGATCGGTGTGAGGTCGGCCGTCGATGCAGTGGGTGTCGGCGATAGGGCACCCCGCTTGCTGGCGTCGTCGGACGGTTTGAATTCAAGCTGCTTTTTGATCCAGTCGGGATCATCGGCATCGGGCGTCGGGGCGAGTTCGCAGGGATTGACGAAAAAGGTCGGACGGCGATCAAGCTGGATCGGACGCACGAGCCGGTCAGAATAGAGTCGTTCGAACGTCGGATTCGCCCCTCGAACGAATGCGGCCGCGACCGCGCCGAGCAGCGGGGCGATGGTTTCACAGCCGGCGTCGGTCGAAACGATGGCGACCGGCAGAATCTCGCGTGCGAGGCCGGACAGCACTTCGCCGGGGCCGACCTCGATCAGCAGGTCGCAGTCGGCGAAGGCCGTCTGGGCGGCCTCGATGAACCGAACCGGCGACGTGACCTGCGCGGCGAGCAGTTCGCACAAGTTCTCTTCAACCGCGAGCGGCTTTCCGGTGATGGTGGAGACGACTCGGCGTTTGAGCGGGCTGAGCGCCGTGATTTTCAGATGTTCACGAAGTGCTGGCATGGCGGCCGCAACGAGTTCGGAATGGAATGCGTGAGAGACTGGAATCCTGGTAGCGGTGATGCCGCGCGTCTGGCAGAGTCCGATCAGCCGATCAATATCCGCGGCCGATCCCGAGACGACCGTTTGGCGCGGTGAATTCAGGCCGGCAATAACGATGCCGCAGGGGTCCACGGCGCCTTCTTCCAGGGTGGCAAGAAGAGCCCGGGTTCCTTTTTCATCGGTGCGTACGCCGGCCATGGCGCCGGTCGGGCTGCCGAGGTCGGCCATCGCGCGGCCGCGGGCTCTTGCGGTCGCGATGAGTGACAGTACATCCATGGCACCGGCCCAGTGAAGGGCCGCCAGTTCGCCCAGGCTGTGCCCGACGGCGACATCGGCGATGACGCCAAGTTCGGTGAGAATCCGCGCGGCGGCGGCGGATGCAGCCGCAATGGCGGGCTGGGCGACGTCGGTCGAGACGCCATCGGAATCAGTCGGCAACGCGGCGAGATTGTAAATCCGATCGACCTCCGCGAAACGCCGACGCAGTGCGCCGCCGGTGAGATGCGCGGGTGAGCCCTGTCCCGGGAACAGGAATCCGATGCGAGGTGCGGATTCCGCCCGGCCGGAGAAGCAGCCCTTCGGCGTCTCAGATTCGGCGTCATTCCTCGACGTCAAAGAGGACTCGAGCAGATCGATTCGTTCGGCGAGTTGAGCCGGCGAGGCGGCGACGATCGCGGCGCGGAAGGGACCGGGCTTCAGATCGCGCGAAAGCGAAGCCGCGAGGTCGGTAAGCTCGGCGCGGGACAGTTCGGCCGCCCGCGGGGCAATTGCATCGATGGATTCGATCAACTGCTCGCGGGTCTGGGCGGCAAAGACGAAGAGTTCCGCATCTTGTGCTCGATACGTCAGCGTGGAGTCGACCGCATCAGTGGTGACGGCCCGTTCCTTTGTGCGTGCACGCGCCGGTTTGGCTGTCGGCGATGATTCGATGACGACGTGCGAGTTGATGCCGCCGAAACCCATCGCGCTGACTGCCGCCCTGCGCGGCGCATCGGGGGCGTCGCCTTTTTCGGGGTCGGTCCAAGGCTCCGGTGAACGCAGGATCCGCAGCGCGGCGTTCGGATCTGTGAGGGAAGAATGCGGCGTGTCGCAGCCGGTGGCCGGCGGCAGAATTGCCTCGCGAACGGCCATTGCGGCCTTGATGAACCCGGCGATGCCCGCGGCGGCCTTGGTATGGCCGATGTTGGCCTTGATGGAACTGATGACGGCGCGCGGGGCATTTGCGTTCGCGGCGCGTCGTGCCTCGCTGATCACGCGAAGTTCGGTGGCGTCGCCCACGGCGGTGCCGGTGCCGTGACCCTCGAAGTATCCGACACGATCGGGACCGAATCCGGCCTTGCGATAGGCGCGTTCGAGGGCGAGCTTCTGCCCGGCGACTTCGGGCCGGGTGATGCCGCCGCTGCCGTCGGACGAGACGCCCCAGCCGCGAATCACGCCGTAAATCGGACGGCCGCGGCGGATCGCTTCGTCCTCGCGCATCAGAACGATGAAGCCGCAACCCTCGCCGGGCCAGAAACCGGCCGATCGGGCGTCGTACACGCGCATGAGTTGCGGAGCGAGCGCGCCCGTTCGCGCGAAGCCGACGAGTTCGAAGGGATCGAGGCTGAGGTCAACGCCGCCCGCGAGGGCGACCGCAGCGTCGCCGGTGGTCAGCGTGTTACAGGCGTTGATGACGGCGAGCAGCGACGCGGCGCAGGCGCCGTCCACGGTGTAACCGCCGCCCTTGAAGTCGAAGTGGTTGCAGATGCGACCGGCGATCGTGTTGGAGAGGCCGCCCGCGAGCGTTTCCTCTCCGGGAACCGGGAAAGGCGACTTGTATTCTTCTTCCAGTCGGGCGAGAAACGCATGGCAGTCGTCGGCCGACCAGCCCTTCTTGAGCAACTCCGCGTGAACGACACGGCGCACGTATGGCCAGCGCAGGCGCAGCGTGTTCGCTCGCGAAAATTCGCCGGTCAGCGTATTGCCGACGATGACGGCCGTTTCTTCCAGCGGCAGCCCTTCGGCGTTCTCGAAGCCCGCATCGCGCAGCGCGGCGTCGGCCACGCTGAGCGCGAGCCAGTGCGCGGTGTCGGCCGACCGAAACGTGCTGCCGACGACGCGGAACTGCCGTCGATCAAATTCAAAGTCGGTGATCAGCGCCGCCTCGGTGGAATAGATCGTATCCGGGAGCGTCTTATCATCGGAGTAGTAGTCTTCAAGGCGAAGGCGTTCGCGCGGAATGCGCCGGAACGCGCGGCGCTGGGCCAGCGCATTTTCCCAGAGCGCGGCGGGTGAATGGGCATCCGGATAGATGCAGGCCATTCCCACGATGGCGATTCCGGGCTTCATCCTTCGGAACCTCCAACAAGAACGCCGTCAGGCACGTCATCCGCAATGGCCGGCGCCGGCAGGGGCTGCGCCGGTGATAACACGGACCGGACCGGATCGGCCGCGATCTCTTCAACGGCCGGAGCAAGCGAGCGCGCCCACATGTACACGCCGCGCGTGAGCGTGACGAGGGTCAATGAGAAGAAGAATCCGAAGACGATGTGCAGCGACATCAACACGCCGTAGAGCGCCGCGACTGAAGCGCCGAATGCGATCTGCGCTCGATGCGAAGAGGGCGTCGTCGCCGGATCGGTGACCATGTAATAGGTAAACAGCACGAACGCGACGCCGGTCATCGGCACCAGCGCGGGAATCAGCGGGAAATCGAAGATCGAATGGCGAATGAAAGCCTGTGCCGCGAATCCGCCCACCCAGGCGAGAAGCAGGGGGATGCGATGCGTGAACCGCCAGTTCAGAAACGTGCCGGAGCAGACGATGATCGCGGGCAGAATCCAGTCGCCGTAGGCGCCGAGATTCTCGGTGAACTGGTAAGGCTGTGCGATGCCCACCCACGGAAATGCCAGCAGCGTGATGGTGATTCCGAAATTCGACGGGTTGAGGAAGTGTCGAAATCGCTCTCCGCAGCGAACCTGAAACACCTGCTTCGAGGCGATCGCCACGGCCGCTGCGAAGGCGACCGGCATCAGTCGCCCGTTCGGGTAGAGCAGCATGGAAACAGCCATGGCGGAAATGTGCGCGGAGAGCAGAAAGTCCACGAGCTTCTTGAAGCCGCCACGGAATTTCACCGGTCGGCGGTGTGTCCGGGCGTCGATGATCTCCAGCAGAATCTCAAGCGAGTATGCGGTCGCCAGCGCCACGAACGGATGAATCCACGCCAGCTCGAAGCCGAGCAGCGTGTGGCCGAAGATGTTGAAAATGGTGATCGCCGCGGCGAATCGGCGGAGCCCGCCGAGCCGGTCGGATTGATACCATTGGTCCTTTGCGACGCTGATCATCCCTCGGAACTGCCTTTCCGGGTTTGGCCGAGCAGCACGGTATGGCGACCGGGCGCGAGCTCATGGGTTTCGGTTCTGACGAAGCCGTTCTCGCGCCACTTGATCTCGACGTGGAGCGCCGAAGTTGCGGACACTTCGCCGAGGCCGAAGTGAACTTCGTTTCCGCGTTTGCCGGAGTGGCCGTTGCCGCCGTCGACGAAGGAGACGAGCTTTCGGCCGTCCGGTTGAATGACGGTCGCGATCGCGCCGATGGCGGCGCGCGTTCGCTGCTCGCCTCGTGAATTCTCGATCGGCTGGAGAAGTCTCAGAACGAGCGACCGATTCTGGTTCGTGGCATCGTTGCGAAACGCGTACGAATCTTCCCATTGATTCGCGATGACGAAATCGAGATCGCCGTCGGCATCGATGTCGGCCGTGGCGATGCCGCGCGTGACGTAGGGTTCCCCAAGGCCGATGTCGCGGGCGACGTCGTAAAACCGGCCGTCGGCGGCGCGGACGAAGAACGGATTGTGCAAATGCCCGCTGACATCATCGCCGGGGCCGAAGCTGCCCCAGGCCTCGGGGCGATGGACGAAATAGTCGTTGGCCATTGCCAGTTCGTGCAGATCGGGCCAGCGATTCTTTTGGCCTTTCAGAAAACCGGTGGCCTGCAACGCTTCGAGTGTGCCGTCGTTGTCGAAATCGGCCAGTCGCGTGTCCCATCCCCAGCCGCTGCGAGAGAGACCGAGCGGTTCGCTCTCGTCGTGATACGGTGCGATGCCCGCGAGCATCTCCTCAACGCGCCCGGTGCTGACGAAGGCGAAGTGACTCTCCTCGAGCGCGAATTCCTCGGCGATGTTGCTGACGTAAATGTCGAGCAGGCCGTCGTCGTTCAGGTCGCCGAAATCCACGGACATGCCCTTGTAGGAATCGCGTCCGAGGACTTTGGAGTTGGGCGTGAACATCGTCTTGACGCCATCAAGATTGGCGAAGCTGATCTTTCCCGGCGTGGATCGGTTGTGAAGCAGGCGGTCGGGGCCGAAGTCGTGGGCCAGATACAGTTCCGGAAGGGCGTCACCGTCGAGATCGGCCAGGCCGACACCGAGCGCCCAGCCGTGCGCGATCTCATCGTCGAACACGTCCTCCACGTCTTCGAAGCGAACCGACGGCGCAATTCCGCTGGTCGCAGAGGCCCAGCGCAGCACCCGATTCCGCCCGCCGTTGAAGGCCCGCGACATGGAGTCCTGCATGACCTGTGGCTCGAGAGAGTGGACATCGAGAATCCGCGCGCCATCGGGAAAATAGTTGCCGATGACGAGATCGACGTGGCCGTCGCCGTCGATGTCGGAGAACGCCGCGGCGTTGGTGTTCCAGATTTCGCCCGGGCGGTCGAAGACTTCGCACTCGACGAAATCGATCGCACGCGGCGCGGCCGGCGTATCGTCCACATCGCGGCGCAGGAAGGCGATCGGTGTGCGGCCCCAGTAATAGACGAGCACGTCCATGAGGCCGTCTTCGTTCATGTCCATCGGAACGGCGCCCATCGGCGCCATGGTGTCGGCGACATAGCGGAGCGACGTCGGGCGAAGTTCGAAGGCGGCGTATCGCTCGCCGGTGCCCGGCGCCGGGGCGGCGATGACCTGATCGCGTCGAGTATCGACATAGATGACGTCGTTCTCGATGCCGTCCTGATCCAGATCATTCACCGCGACGGCCGCGCCGACCGCTGAAATCCAGGCCTCGGTCTGGCGAAAGTCGCGGTGAACGCCGCGCAGCGTTCGATCTTCGCCGGCGGACAGTCGGGGCAGTTCCAACCGGGTGAACTTGAACTGGGCGGCGAGGCGCGCCTGCTCGTGCGAGGAGGGAGCGGGCAGCCGCGTGAACCAGTAGATGACCAGCACGGCAAGAATGCCGACGGCCTTTCGAAGGTAGTTCCTCGGGGTGCCATTCATGCGGCGGCGCTCCCCGTGGCGAGGGCGCAGGCGTCGCGGACGCGGCCGCGCCAGGTTTCGTAGGCCGGTTCGGCGGCGGACGAATCAGCATCGACTTCAGGCAGTCCTTCTTTCGCCATGTCCGTCAGTTCGGCCGCGTCTCGGGCGCTGAGGTTGCATGCGGCGCGGCAGGTGCTGTCGGTGTGCGGCATGATCATGTCGGCGCGAACGCGGGCCTTCGCCGCGAACGCGGCGCCCTGCGCGAAATGGGCGAGATTCTCTCCCGCGGCGTTGCAAAGCCGCTCCAGGCCGGCACGGCTCGTGCCGCCGGCATAAGCGCAGGCAAGGCCGACGCCGCTCCACAGATCGGCGCGACGGTCGGCGGGAAAATTCTCGATATGCTGAATGATCCGCACGCTCTGGGCACCGGCCACGAACCACAGACTGCGGCCGAGTCCCTGATCGAACACGCGTCGCGCGTAGCCGGAAATTCTCGCCGGAACCCGCTGCTGATCGAAGGCCTCAGCGTGGTGAAAGAATCCCTGGTGAAAGCCGTAGCCGTCGACGACGAGCCAGCGATAGAGCGGGTGCATTCGCGCCATGGCGGCTTCGATCGGCCGCTTCAGTCGCGCGAGGGCGAAACCGATGCCGACGTGAATCATGTAAACATGATGGTCCGCTTCGAGCAGAAACTGCCCGACCCGGTTGCGCTGCCAGGGGGTGAGTGTGTCCAGCAGTGCGAAAGCCATCGCCGCTCCCTCGTAGGCGAACCCGCGAAGTTCCGTTCCGGTGTCGTCCAGTGTCGAAATGAGTCCGTCATTCAGGCCGCGATCCAGTGCGGCGTTGTAGCCATCGACGAAGGCGGCTCCGATCCGCTCCAGGTGCTTACGCGCCAGCGCGGGGCAATCGGGGAATCCGCGGGTGGCGAAGAGCGTCTCCCGGCGGGAAATGCCGAACAGCCTGGAGCGCAGGATTCCCATGAACCGACTCATGTTCCGTGTCCAATGTGTAGACGGCGATGTCGGCCGGAGGGGCTACTAGAACGTGATATTTTCCGCCTCCTACCCGTTGGCGAACGCGACTGCGGATCGCCGCCCCTCGTTC
>CALLKH010000430.1 GCA_938008425.1 uncultured Planctomycetaceae bacterium
GACCGATGAATCCGGCGCGACGACCTGGTACTTCGACGGCCGCATGGCGCTGCGGGAGGCCTCCGCCGATTTCGGGTTCAAGCTCGAGAAGGCCTCCGGCGAATTGCGTGGCGGCGGCCGGCTGGATGACAAGGGCGTCCTGACCTTTGACACGCAGGCGTTCTTCGATCGGGCGATCGTTGCCGGCTGGCATCTCGACGGCCTGAAATGCCGCATTCGAACCGATGACGACGGCGGCATCATCCGCATCGAAAATGCCGTCGCCCAACTGTACGGCGGAGAGGCCGTCGGCGTCGCGGAAATCGATCTCGGCGAATCTCGATCGGACTACAGCGCGTCCATTACTGCACGCGATCTTCAACTGGAACGCTATGTCGCCGTTCATCACCCCGGCCCGCCATCCGCCCCATCATCAGCCGACGAGGAAGCGGCGCAGGGGGACATCTACGGCAACATGATTCTTCGCGGCCGCACCGGGAGCACGGGCTATCTTGAAGGCGCGGGCGAGATCAACATCCGCGAGGCGCGGGTCTGGAAGCTCCCGATCATCCTGGCGATTTTCCAGGTGCTCAACCTGACGCCGGACGAAAATGTCTTTCACGACGGGATGCTGAAGATCTACCTGGCTCGCGACCGCGTCGTCTTCAACAAGATCGACCTTCAGGGCAAGGCGATGTCGTTCATTGGCGGCGGCTCACTGGACCTGAACTCGGACAACCTCGACCTCACGCTGCTCGCCGGGAGTCCGGTAAGAATCAACCTGCCCCTGCTCACCGAGATCATCGAGGGCGCCTCGCGCGAGATCATGGAGATTCAGGTCCGGGGAACCATCTCCGATCCCAAGGTGGTGCCGCATCCGCTCAAGAGCATCGGTGTCGCACTGAAGACACTGTTTCCGGAGCCTCCTCCGACCTTTCGAAACCGGTAGCCCGGCGAATCGCCTCAAGCGGACGAACCGCATCCGATAGGTTCTCGATCGAGCTTCGCCAGGTTCCAATAACGGCGTCCGAAGATCTGCGGCACCCCAATCCGGATTTGCCTGCAATTCCTCATCATTCGCTGCGAACCGCCCCGTTCTTCCATTTCACGTCCGTGAATATCATGACATTGAGTGCCATCTGTTTGACTTCAGTTCCGGCCAAGGCCTAAAGTCAGCAAAGTTTTCAAGAGGGGGAAGACTGCGCGAAGGCGTGTGCCTTTGTCTCCTCGCAGTTCGTTCCACAATCAAACTGGCTCGTTTCAGCAACGGTTCGCTGGCGAGGAGGAGGAAAGTCATGCGCAAGACCTTCGGGCTCACCGGGGCAATCTGTCTATTTTTCGCGGCCGCTTCACAGGCGCCGGCCGCCGCCATTCTTCCCGGAACTTATCAACTTCATAATCACCCCGACGGCAACGCCCGTCCGCCGCTTTACGGACTTCGTCTCGACGAGCTCTACAACGTCACCGGCAGCAACGACATCTTCACCTTCGATTTTGACCATGCCAGTTCGAGCATGACCATGGTCTACAACAACGTCGCCGGAACCATACACATCAGCGGCATCACCTTCGGCGGCCGCGACACCGGCACCAGCTACGCCAACGACGCCTATCGCGGGCTTTATTCGGTCGACTTCCTCTACAACGTCGGCGTGGGGCCGGTGCCCGGAGATGACGACGTCTGGGTCGTGAACGCGGCAAACAACATCAATAAGGGATCCATCACGCCGCTCACGGCCGGCCATCCCCAGCAGAATACCGCCACGATCCTCGGCGATGTGCGCAACGGCAGCGGCATGTCGTTCCGCCTGGGAGACGAGAACAACGACCTCGGTCACCGCGGCTACAACGGCATCTCCGGATGGGGATGGCTCTCGGTCAACGGCAACAATCATGCGGGCTCGGCAAATGATTTTCTCTTTACCGCCGTTTTGATTCCCGAGCCGACCACGTTGGCGCTGGCGGCCTTCGGGCTCGTCGGACTGATCCGCCGACGACGCTGACACGCTGATTCGAGCCGCGCACAGCACATTCCACCCAGAAATCTCGTTCAATTGACACATGAAGCCCGGGGCAAAGCACTGCCCCGGGTTTTTTCTTGATTACGACGACAGTCAGGTCCACCCTTCGTCGCCCGCCGTACCGCAAACGCCATCGTTCGCGTTCACCTCCCGATTGCCCTATTATTCCCACTCCAACTTCTAATCACGCGGGAGCCGATGAACGAACTTCAGCTCAATTGGAAAAGGGGCGTCGTCGACCTGAGAAGGCCGGCCGCGCGCTGGATGCGGCTGTTCGGACTCGGCATCCTCGTCGGCATCCTCGGGGGCCTGGCCGCCGCCGCACTTCATGCGGGGCTGGAGATCGGAACCAAGGGAATCGTCGAGCGCTTCACCGGCCTGTCGCTTTCAGGGCTCGACTACTTTCGATTCGAATGGATTCTACTTCTTCTTCCCACCCTCGGCGGACTCGTTTCAGGGGTGATCGTCACGCTGCTCGTCCCGACGGCCGGCGAGCATGGCGCCAATGCCGTCGCCCGCGCGTTTCACCACGGATTCGGCGAACTGCCGCTCAAGGGGCCGCTCGTTCGAGCCGTCGCATCGGTCGGCGTGATCTCCTGCGGCGGATGCGCCGGGCCCGAAGGGCCGATCGCGGGCCTCGGCGCTGCCATCGGCTCCAGCATTGCCAACCTGTTCAAGCTGACGCCGCGGGAGCGGCGCGTCCTGTTGCTGGCCGGATGCGGCGCGGGCGTGGGCGCCATCTTCCAGTGCCCGCTCGGCGGCGCGCTCTTCGCCACGAGCATCATCTACAGCGAGGAAGAATTTGAATCGGGCGCGATGGTGCCGGCCTTCGTCGCGTCCGTGATCGCATACACCACCTTCAAAACCGTCATCGGCGGACTCGGCGCCACGGGATACATGCTGCACAGCAATCTCAGTGAACCGCTCACCTTCGCCCGCCCGGCCGAACTTCTCGCCTACGCGGCGCTCGGCCCGATCTGCGGGATCTTCGCGCTCTTCATCAGCGCGCTCTTTCACTACGTCGAAGAACGGCTCATGCCGCGCGTCAAACTGCCCCGCTGGCTCACGCCCGCCATCGGCGGCCTCGCCACCGGCGCCCTCGCCTGCATGCTGCCCCAGGTCATGGACGGCCAGTATCACTTCATCCAGAACGCCATGACCGGTTTCGAGAAGGTTCCGTCGATGGCCGAATTCGGCTGGATCAAGCTGGCGTGGATCTTCGCCGTCGTGGCGGTCGTCAAATGCGTCGCCAACGTCTGCACCGTCGGCAGCGGCGGCGCCGGCGGCAACCTCGGCCCCTGCGTATTTATCGGCGGGGCCGTCGGCGCGGCACTCGGCGCGGCGTTGGAGGCGATCTTTCCAGGATTCATGACAGAGAACCTTCGTCAGGCGCTCATCCCCGTCGGCATCGGCGGCGTGCTCGCGGCCTCCATGCGAACGCCGGTGGCCGCGATGGTCATGGTCATCGAAATGACCGGCAGCTACGGCCTGATCGTCCCGCTCATGCTCGTGTGCATGAGCGCCTACGTCGTCGGCCGCCGAATCGGGCTGAACAATCAGCAGGTGCCGACCTCGTCGCAGTCGCCGGCGCACGCGGGCGACGCCGTCGTACATCTGCTTGAGTCCTGGCGCGTGTCCGATCTCATGGAACCTGTCTGGCAGGACACCATCTCGCCCGGGACGCCGCTTCGCGCGATGATTGAGCGCATCAAGCCGGGAACACGGCCGGTGTTCGCGGTCTCTGAAGACGGCAAGCTGCGCGGACTGGTTTCGGTCGCCGACATTCGCCGCATCATGGAGGACCCGGCACTCGCGGAGATCATCATTGCCGAAGACATGATGACCGAAAAGCTCGAAACGGTCGCCCCCGACGTCGACGTCTACCAGGCCCTCGCCGCCTTCAAGCGCGGTACCCACCAGGTGCTCCCCGTGGTCGCCCCGGACGATGGCGGCCGGTGGCTGGGAATGCTGACGCGCGAGCGGATCTACAACGCCATCAAGGAGGCACTGGCCGAGAACCAGCGGCAGATGTTCCAGGAACACATCGGGCTGTCGGAGATTGAAACCGAGGGAAAGCTCCAGCAGCTCGTCATGGGCGTCTCGCCGATGAAGCAGGACATGATTCAGAGACTGCTGGTGCCCATGGATGCCGTCGGTCAGTCACTCAGAGAGACCGATTTCCGCAAGCGATATTCGGCCCAGGTCATCGCAGTCGAGGAGGCAAACGGCGTCATTCGCTGCCCGCCCGATCTCGATACGCCGCTTCAGACCGGCCAGCGACTGATCGCGATCGTCTGGTACGGCCAATCCGCTCCGACCGTCGCGAAGCCCGCGAGCGATGAACCATCAGCCTGACGCCCGGGCCGACCCGATGCTCAGCCGGCCCAAGATGCGGGTTTCACATTTTCGATGCGATATGCTTCTTCGCGGCGTCCAGAACCGTCGCGATGACTTCCGCCATCGGCCGGTTCTTCATTCGCACGCCAGCCGCGTGGGCATGGCCGCCGCCGCCGAATTGCTGGGCGAGTTCAACCACCGTGGTCTTACCCTCGCCGCGAAGGTTGATCCGCACCACACCCTTCTCACCCTCGGTGAACAGCATCGCCATCCGCACACCCCGAAGCGCCAGCGGAATCGACACCTGGTCGTCGATGTCCTCCGCCCGCGCACCCGAGGCCATGAAATCCTCGTGATCGAGATGGCTGTATGCAATCAGACCATCGTCGGTCACATGGGTGTGATCGTACACGCGCCGAAGAAGCTCAAAGTCCGTTCGACCCTGCGACCGGCAAAGCTGCTCGCCGATGTGCGCCACATCGGCCCCTGCACGAACCAGGTCCGCTGCGGTATGAAGCGCGTCCGCGCTCGTGTTCGGCAGACTGAATCCGGCCGTATCACCGTGAATGCCGGAGTAAAACAACGACGCCACCCGCGCCGACGGCTGCCAGCCGAGCGACTTCATCACCAGCCGCGCCGTGAGTTCGCACGTGCTCGTCGCATGCGGATCGACCCAGTTCCAGCGGCCGAAGTCCGTGTTCGTCACGTGATGATCGATGTTGAACACCGGCGTCTCGCCTTTGAGATCAACCACCGGTTCGATGTTGATCCGCTTCTCCGAGGCCGTGTCGAGCACGATCACCGCGTCGTATCCCGCTTCCGGCTCCCATGTCGGCCGCTTCGGCGTATCGGTGGCCTGAGCCATCATGAAGTCCAGCCGCTTCGCCACGCACCCCGTCGGAAGTCCGACCACCGCCTCGATGCCGTTCTCGCGCATGGCCGTCGCGAGGCCCAGCGCGGAGCCGATCGCGTCTGCATCAGGCGTGACATGTGCGACCAGGAACGGCTTTCGAATGCGTTGAAATGCCTGAAGGAATTCGGCCGAGGGAAGCTGACTGCCGCCGGGGTCTTTCATGGTGTCGGGTCGCCTTTTGTGGAATGAGTTTGCGTACGCTTGCCTGTGAATTTCAAGGCAATGAGTATAGGCGGCGGGCGACTGGACGGCCATGATTCCGCGCCGCCGTCAGCGCCGAGTGGCGTTGAAGGGCGTGCATCTGAAAACCTGCGCCACGGATCGTATAATTCGATGAACCTGAGCCGAAAATGAAGTGCAAAAAAAGGGCCAGGGTCCGGGTGCGTGCTGGGGGGGAACACGCGGGGCTCCGAAGCCCTGGCCAAAGCGGGAATGTTAGGGAATGCGGCTTCCGATTCAAGGAAAAAAGCGCTGCGCGCCTAACATTTCGCATGCGCAATTGTTGCGCCACGACCAAGGTTATTCATGACACCGGCTTATGCGCGCGTCACCGTTCCCCTACGCCGATCAGCATTTTACTTACAAGTAGCTTTACCTAGGCAAATGGTGTATTCGAAATCGTCGATTCGGATCAACTCAGCAGGCGGACGCCCACCCACGCCGCAGCCGCGGTGACCAGAACAATCGCCCAGATCAGCCACGGGAACCGGAAGTGATAGAGCGTCCAGAGGTGCTTGAGATACAAGAGCTGCTGCTGGAGTGTCAGCTTGCTTTCACCATGCAGCCGGTCGGCGAACTCGATCGGCCGTTCGGCCACGCGGCTGCATCGCGCCTTGATCATGATCTCGAGGCCGATCTTGTAGCCGATGGCGTTGAGCCCCGCCGACTTGGCCCGCTCAAAAGTCTCTCGCCTCAGACAGAAGAAACCGGCCATCGGGTCCTTGGCCGACGTCAGCGGCCGTGCAAGCGCCGTCGCCCCGAGTGAGTTGATTTTGCGAAGGAAGCCCCAGTCCTCTTTCGTCCGGCCTCCCGCGACGTAGCGTGAGCCGATGCAGAAGTCGGCCTCGTCTTTCGCCACGGGTTCAATCACATCGGGCACAGACACGGGCGGATGCGAGAGATCCGCGTCCATGCACATCAGGAGGCCATGCTTCGCCTCCTCAAACCCGCGCACGACGGCCGACGACAGGCCGCGCTCATTCTCGCGAACGATGAGCCGGACGGGAAAGCGTCTCGCCAATTCCGCGATCACTTCGCGCGTCGCATCGGGGCTGTTGTCATCCACGATGACCATCTCAAACGGCCGGCCCGCGGCGTCTAGCGCAGCTGCGACCTGCTCGACGAGGATGGGAATATTCTTCGCCTCGCGATAGGTGGGGACGACGATCGAGACGTGTTCGAGAGATGAGGAAGAGTTTCGCTCCATGCGGCGAACATCATAAAGGGGTGAGCCGGGAGGGGAAGGGAGGAGCACAGGCCTCTTGCAAGGCTCGATCGACATAACGACCGGCCGCAATGCGTTCGCCCACTCAGCGCCAGATGGGCGTCAGAAATTCGCCAGGGGTTGAGCTAAGCGAAACCCGTGATCGCGAATACCCTGTTCAGGAGTGCCCCGGAGAGGCGCAGGAAGCGGTTGGATTCAGGAGGACCAACCGAATTCTCGCTCCAACCATCCGAACTTCGAGCGCAGAGGATTTGAAGTACACCTGGTCACTGAATAACATGCACTGAATTGCAGTCATTACCCGGCTCTTGGTTGAAATCGGTAGGAATGGTGTCCGGGGAATCAAGCTGCAACCGCCCTCCCCAAAGAGTGTCACGCCCGTTCGGGACCGCCGGAGGCCCCGAATCGACAGTGATCATACCATCAGAAATAGCCGGGCGTCGAAATGGTTTCAGATAAGGGGCTCCTCGAATGACCGCGCGCCTCATGTTGCTGGTCCTGTTGTCACAGCTTGCCATGAACCCAGCTCGAAACGCCGAAGCACAATGTCAGTCGGACTGGCTTCCGGGACAGGGATTGCCGGGGCTCAACGGGACAGCGTTCGCGGCAAAGACATGGGATCCTGACGGCCCGGGTCCAACGCCGCTTTCGTTGTTTGTCGGAGGTGACTTCACGGCAGCAGGCGATGTGATTGCCAATCGAATCGCCGCCTGGGACGGCGCACACTGGTCGCCCGTGGCGCCGGGGCACGACGAGGCCATTCTCGCCCTCGAAGTCTACGAGGGCCAACTGATTGCAGCCGGCAGAACGCTTGGCGTCAACAACTTCTTCGAGTCTCGAATCGCGCGATATGACGGCGCGGTCTGGCATCCACTCGGCACCGGACTTAACGGCACGGTCCGAGCGATGACCGTTTACAACGGGCAGCTCATCGTAGGTGGCGAATTCACCACGGCGGGTGAAGTCCTTTCACCGGGAATTGCAGGATGGGACGGTGAGTCCTGGCAGACGATTGGAGTGACAGCGACTCGCACGGCGGTGCGCGCCCTCGCCGTTTACGACGGCTTCCTTATCGCGGCGGGCCAATTCGAGTCGCCGCAGGGTGCGCTCCTGAACCGCGTCATGAGGTGGAATGGCGCCGACTGGCAACCGCTTGGCTCGGAATTCACGGGTGAGAACAGCTCGCTGAAGGCGGCGATCGTTCATGACGGACAGATAATCATCGGGGGACGATTCCACATGGCTGGCGAAACGACTGCGTCGTGCATCGCCCGCTGGACAGGCGCGAGTTGGGAGGCGTTGGGTACCGGTATCACG
The DNA here is from genome assembly GCA_938008425.1 of uncultured Planctomycetaceae bacterium. Classification (GTDB taxonomy): domain Bacteria; phylum Planctomycetota; class Phycisphaerae; order UBA1845; family UTPLA1; genus JADJRI01. Next base: position 8,012 of record CALLKH010000430.1, read on the forward strand.
CACGACACGGCGCCCGCATATACCGTGAACAGCCTGGCGGTCTTCGACGATGAGCTGATCGCTGCAGGTGACTTCAACATCGCCGGTGGCGTGACGGCACAGAATGTGGCCGGCTGGAATGGGGCGGAGTGGCGTTCGCTGGATTCCGGTGTGTCGGGTCCGGTGCACTGCTCGGCGGAATTTGAGGGGGTAGTGATTGTAGCAGGTCAGTTCTCAACAGCGTCCGGACGTTCGACGCAGGGAATTGCGGCATGGAACGGCGCCACCTGGGGGAAGATCGGAAGCGGGGGTGCAGGCGGTTATATCACCGCGATGACGGTTCAGAACGGTAAGCTATTCGTGTGCGGCGGTTTCACGTCGATCGGCGGCATTCTTTCCGGCGGCGTCGCCGAATGGGATGGCACAGGCTGGCAAGCTGTCGGCGAAGATCGCGTCACGTCGCCATTCGCGGTCGCGATCTATGACGATGAACTTGTCGTCGGCGCCTCCTACTTTGGATTCCCTAATTCGACCGCTTACGGCCTCGCCGCATGGAACGGAAGCAATTGGCAGGCGATCGGCATGCAGTATTTTTCCCTAGTTCGCGCGCTCGCCCGTCATGACGGCGAGCTGATCGCCGCAGGCGAATTCTTGACTCAGTCCGCCGGCGGCGCCGCGATTCGCTCAATCGCACGCTGGAATGGATCGACATGGAGCCCGCTCGGCGCAGGAACAGACGGCAGCGTTTATGCGCTCGGCGAGTTCAACGGAGACCTGATCGCCGGCGGCTGGTTTTCGACCGCCGGCGGCGTTTCCGCCAAGAACATCGCAAGGTGGGATGGTGCGAACTGGCACGCGCTCGGAGTCGGGGTTGTCGGACAGGTATATGCGATGACCGAGTACGATGGCAGGCTCGTCATCGGCGGCAGTTTCACGACGGCAGGCGGCCAGCCGGCCAATCGAATCGCGAGTTGGGATGGGACGTCCTGGCAACCCCTTGGCAGCGGCATGGATCAGCAGGTCAATGCACTCACAACCTATGAAGGCCTGCTCGTCGCCGCGGGGCAGTTCACGACAGCCGGAGGTGAGGCTGCATCCGGAGTCTCCCATTGGGATGGAGTTTCGTGGCGCCCGCTCGGTGACGGCATTGCGAATCCGCGTGTACTGACCTTGCAGGAGTTCGGCGGAGAATTGATCGCTGGAGGGATTTTCACTACCGCCGGCGCCTACAGCTCGCTGTACTGGGCCCGATGGGGACCGACATGCAGGCGCGCGGACATGAACTGTGATGGTTCTATCGACCTGGACGACGTAGCCGGGTTTGTTGAGGCCCTTCTGGATGAACCTGGAGCGGCGCCATGCGAGGCGTACCTTGCCAATGTTAATCTTGACGTTCACGCCGACGGGCGGCCGCGCGTTGACGGCGGCGATGTCGAGGCTTTCACGGATTGCCTGCTCAATGACGACTGCCCTTAGATTGCTCCTCGATCACAACAGATCAACCGGGGACGGCGGCGCTCGGGTGACGGGTTGGGCCAATGGGCTTGGCACAGATCGATCAGCCATTCGTACACAGACTCCTGGGCGATCGATGACGACTTGGACGAGTACGAGGCGGCGTCGCGATCGAGTGCAAGGTCAGGGTCGGGGTTGAGCGCCAAAGCGCACCGGCATTGTGATTCAGTGCGCGGAGATACCCCTCTCCCCGATCCTTCCGCTTGGAGAGGGAAGTGGCGGGAAGCGGCGAACCATTGGCATCTATTGAACCCCGCTCCGACGGGATCGCGCGTGGTGAAGCAGTCTCGCCCATGCTTGCCGGGTCATCGCGGCGGCTCCGCGCGAAGCCGCCAGGCCGTCGCGTCATCCGAACGGCCGAGTTCGTCGTAGAGTGACGCAAGAGCCGTCGCGCACTTGAACGCGTTCTCGCTTTCGCCGCGGGAGGTGCTCAGGTTCCATGCCGTCGTCAGCTGCAATTCGGCGTCGTCGAATCGCTTCGCGCGATGATACGCGCGCCCGAGATTCCGTCGCAGGACCGGCTCCATCGAAACGAGCGTATTGGCCTGGACCCGCGCCAGCGCGGGCTCCAGAATGCCGATGGCCGCGCTCCCGTCTCCCGACTCGACATAACAGAGCCCCAGGTTGTTCGATGCAATGAGCGTCTGACGGTGGTCCTCGCCGAACGTGGCTTTGAGGAATTCCAGGGACTTGAGGTAGAGCGCCTGTGCCTCGGCATGGCGGCCGAGCCCGCTCAAGGCCGCGGCAAGGTGCATCTGCTGCCGGTGGAAGATGAGCTGGTCGCGGCCGAAGGCGCGCTCCGCCTCGGCCACGGCGCGCATGCCGATTTCGTGCGCTTCCTCGAAGTGACGCGCCCGCAGCAGTGAAGAAAGGTAATCGTTGCAGGCCTTGTGCGTGAATTCATTCGACCAGCCGTTGAGAGCGATGCGGCGCTCGAGCACGTCGCGCGAGATCGCGAGTGCCCGGTCGGTCCGGCCCTGTCGCTGGAGCGATTCGGCGAGCGATGAAAGGTATCCGAGCGTATGTTCATGATCAGGCCCCAGCGCCTCCGCGGCGTCGTGCGCCACCGACTCCAGTTCGGCCAGGGCCTCCTCGGCCCGCCCCAGCTCCGACAGCGTGTTGGCGAGATTGTGTCGCTGGGTCAGCACGCTGAGGGTGTGGTGCTGCCCCTTGGCCCGGCGGGCCGCCAGAACGCTTCGCTGGATCTGTTCGGCCTCCTCGTACTTTCCGGCGTCGCCGAGGACGTTCGCCAGGTTGGACTTCATGGTCAGGGTCACTTCGTGCGTCGCGCCGAGGGACCTCGATGCCGCCTCGATCGCTTCCCGGTAGCGCGTCTCGGCGACGACGAGATCCTGCTTGTCGTGATAACAGCCTGCGATCACCTCCATGGCGGTCAGCGTGATCTTGTGTGCATCGCCCAGCGTTCTTCGGGCGTCGGCGAGCGCCTGTTCGGCCATCGCCCTCGCTTCGTCGGGCTTCGCCTCCCACCGCAGAACGGTGGCGAGTCGATTCTGGTCCGAGAGAATTTCGGCCGCGTCGGCCGGCGCGTACGAACGGCGCAGCGCTATCGCGCGCGTGAGGTTCGCGTCAGCCCGCTCATACTCGCCGAGCCCGAAATACATCCACCCGAGCGCCGAGCGAACCTGGGCCTCGACCTCGGGCTGCGGTCCGACGGATGCGTTCAGCCGGTCCTCTGCGGTGTGCAGCACGTCCACCATCTTGACGTTTCGGTCGCCGTAATTCGGATCACCCGCAAGGATCAGCTCGCCCAGCAAGTTCGAAATGGCCTGCGCGCGATTGCGCTCGAGCCGGATGGCGAAATACGAGCGCGTCAAAAGTCCGGTGGCAACGACCAGTATCGCGCTGAACAGGACCGCGATTGTGACCCCGGTGCGATGCCGCCGGGCGAATTTCGCCATCCGATAGGTCGCCGACGGCGCGCGGGCCGAGATCGGCTCGTGGCGCAGGATGCGAGCCAGGTCATCCGCCAAGGCCTGCGCCGACGGGTAACGGCGCGATTTTTCGCGTGAAAGCGCGGTCATGATGACAATCGAAAGGTCGCCGTGCAGCGTGGAATCCACCCGGCCGATGGGCGTCGGCTCCATGCTGGAAATCCGCCGGATGACTTCCACGATCGGCACGCCGCTCACATCAATTGGCAATCGTCCGGTCAACATCTCGTAGAAGAGCACCCCGAGGGCCCAGACATCGGTTCGCACGTCGACCTCATCCAGGCGTCCCGCCGCCTGTTCGGGGCTCATGTATCCCGGCGTTCCAAGCAGCATGCCGGCCGTGGTAAGCCAGGTCTGTTCGCCTCCATCGAGCAGGCGGGCGATGCCGAAATCGAGAACCTTGGGCTCGCCTTCGGGCGTCACCAGCACATTGGCCGGCTTGAGGTCTCGATGGATGATCGCCTTCTGGTGCGCAGCGTGAACAGCGGAGGCGACCTTGATCGCGAGCCGCACGATGTCATCATGCACGAGCCGTTTCGTGCGAACATGCTCCGTAATGGTCGTTCCGGCCACCCACTCCATGGCGATGAACGGCAGCGGGCGATTTGTCTCGGTTCGGTGAATCCCGGCCTCGAAGATGCGCGCCACGTTCGGATGATCGATGCGGCCCAGCGCGACGGCCTCGCGGTCGAAGCGGCCGGAGCCGTCGATCAAGGGGAGCGGGTCGCGCAAGACCTTGATGGCCACCGTTCGCTCCGGGCTCAACTGTCGTGCGGAATAGACGGCGGATGTAGACCCTTCGGCGATCAGGCCGTCCAAAACGTATCGGCCCACCCGCTGGCCCGCGAGCCCGCCCAGTTCCGGCCGCCCCGCGCCCACCCAGGAGTCGAGCGCCGGTGAGAGCAGGCCCGGCGAGCCCTCAGCAGCCCTGACCAGCGACTCCACTTCCGCCTTCAGGGCTTCGTCGCCATTTACGAGCCTGGCGATGGTTTCCGCGCGCTCTTCAACCGCCGCGTCGAGGACGTTGGCGACGATTCGCTTGACGGCCCTCCAGTCTTGCGTGGATTGCTTCATCGTGTTTCCGGTCGGGTCAATCCTCTTGGGGGTCTATGCGACGAAGAAGCCAGGCCCGGGCAACCGCCCAGTCACTTTTTACGGATCGTGGCGAACGATCGAGCGTCGCAGCCGCGTCCTCCACCGTCATACCGGCGAAGAAGCGAAGCAAGACCACTTCATGAAGGTCCGGATCGAAGGAATGGAGTTCATCAAGGGCATCGTTCAGCGCGAGAAGCGAATCCGGATCGGCGGCATCCGCGGTCGCAGGCACGTCCGCATGATCAAGGTCAACCCGCTTACGCCCCCCGCCGCGCTTCCGGCGGCCCACAAACCGGGCGCGCTCGACCAGGATGCGGCGCATCGCCTCCGCCGCGGCCGCAAAAAAGTGGCGCGGATTCTCCCAGAGCGCGGCGGGCTGGCTGTTCAGCCGCAGGTAGACCTCGTGAATCAGGGCGGTGGTTTGAAGGGTCAGTCCGGCCCGTTCATGTTGCATCCGGTGCCGTGCCAGGTCGTGCAACTGCTCATATACGACCGGAAAGATCTCGCGGGTGGTGCCCGACAGATGGATCGGCGGAGCGGGGGGACCCGCCGGAGAATCCGCCGACTCGTCAGAAAATTCCTGCCCCATCGGGATTGGATTGTCGCACAGAGTCCTGTCGCAGCCAAGTCAGATCCTTTGGAGACCCCCGTTGCGGGTGGTCCGAGTCTGACGGACGCCTGCTGGATCGCAAAAGGAGCGCTCGATGCGTAACTCATCCCGAAATCAAAGTTTTCCGACGGCTCGACCCCGTGATGTCGCGAAGCACCCGTGGATTCGCCAGGGCGGATTCACGCTCGTCGCCCTCCTTTGTGCCGCCGTCCTCGTTGCCCCGATCGCGTGCGATTCGGCCAGCCTGCTGGGCGGTCTTGGCGACAAGCCGGCCATTGAGATCGCCCCGGCCGACCAGGAAATCACCGACCACGACTACGCCATTCTTCACGCAAGCACTGCCAACGTGCCCGAACCGTCGGAAGACAGTGACGGCATTCACCTGGCGGCCATGCTGCGCTGGGAAATCGTCAGCGGCGGCGGCACACTGGAGCGGGTCGATCCGGAAAGCACGGCGCTTGAGAACGCGAAGATCATGAAGACGGATCCAGCAAACGAGTACGGGGCCGTGGTCCTCTATTTTCCCGAATCGGGCGCTTCCGGTGAGGTCACGATTAAGTGCGAGATCATCCGGCCGACCGAACGAACGGTCATCAACGAATTCGGGGAGCCGGTGAGGGAAAGTGAGGACATCTCGATCGCCAGCTCTGAAGCGATCATTCACGTCAATGACATGATGCGGCTTCGTCTGACGCCCCCGACGACGACGCTGCCCGCAGCCGGAACCGTGTCGCTGAAGGCGATATTCGAGATCGAACCGTCTGACATTCCGGATATGGACCCTGGAGACGCCGACAGTCCGCAGGCTGAGCCGGCGAACATCCGGTATGAATGGAGCATGTCAGGACTCGCCGGCGCCGGGGAACTCCAGTCTCAGTCCGACTCCCCGGACGCCGTCTTCACGGCCTTCGCGGAAGAGGCCACGTTCACCATTTCGGTGAAGACCATCGAGACGCTGGAGGACGGCGAGGAAGTCGTGAACGGTCCTGCGCATGCGGTCGTGCACGTCGATCCGAAACTGAAAGTCGTGCACACGTTCGGCTACTATCTCGCGTCGGACTTCAGCGACGACCCGGACTCTTACTGGGTCGTTGCGTGGTTGTACTTCCCGAAGATCCAGGGCGCGATCAGTTACCAGATCGTCGCGCAGGGCATGCACGACGACGCGTTTTATGGTACCGGCTGGACATGGAACCTGACCGTCGCCGCGGACGGATCGATCACGGATATTCATGATGCCGGCGGTTCGTATCGAATCGGCATGTCGGGCGCGAGCGGTTCCATCGCGTCCGGCGGCCTCGGCGGCGCGTATGCGTGGATGGAGAGCCGGTTCTCCGGAATGCGCGCCATCGTGACGGCGGTTGTTCGAGAATAGAGGACGACCGCGCCCGATACCAAGTCTCCGATAGGGGAGGCCGTCAATCAGGAGGGGCGTCCGAATCGACATTGCGGTCTTGACGTCGATTTGGAGAGAGCCAGTTTCGTGGCACCTGATCGTCCCAGACGCGGCTCCCCATTCGAATCGTTTTCGGTGTTCACCCTGTTCCTGTTGGGACTGGGCTGAACGGGATCGCCGCTTGCTCTGCCCGCCGGTTGAACGGAATCGCCGCCCGCATAACTCGCCGGCCTGGCAGGATTCGCCATGCCGCCGCACCCATACCCTGAACAAGTCTCTCCCCTTAAGATGGGCTCCGAATCGCATTCAAGGAGCCCCTTCCATTTCACTCACCCCAGACCACATCGGCCAGATCAACGCCCTGCTCGCCGCCTTCACCTGGGCGTTCGCGCTCATCTTTTTCAAGCTCACCGAGGGGCACTACCACCCACTGGCGATGAACCTTTTCAAGAACATCCTCGGCGTGTTGCTCTTGCTCGTGACCATCCCCCTCTTCGGCGAGACCTGGGCCGAGCTGCGCGAGCACCCGGTCGAGGAGGCGTACATCCTGCTCATCAGCGGCTTTCTCGGCATCGCGCTGGCGGACACTGTCTTCTTCTACAGCCTGAACATGATCGGCGTGAGCCTCTTCGCCATCGTCGATTGCACCTACAGCCCCATCGTGCTGCTCGTCTCGTGGATGATGATCAGCGAGACGCTGGCGCTGCCCCACTATGTCGGCGGAGCGCTCATTCTGAGCGCCGTGTTCATTTCCACACGCCACCCGCCGCCGGCCGGGCGGACGCGCAGGCAGATCGTCGTCGGCATGCTGCTCGGCGTGTTCTCGATTTCGCTCATGGCGGTGGGAATCGTGATGGCCAAGCCGGTGCTGGCAGTCGCCAATTATCCGCTCATGTGGGCGGTGGCGATTCGCATGAGTGCCGGAACGGTGTCGCTGGCGGCCATGATTCTCGCCTCGCCCAAGCGGCGGGAGATGCTGCAGGTCTTCCGGCCCTCGAAACTCTGGTGGTATCTCATTCCGGGCTCTTTTCTCGGGGCGTATCTCTCGATGATCTTCTGGGTGGCGGGGTTCAAGTACACCGGGGCATCGGTGGCGGCGGTGCTGAACCAGACGTCGATGATCTTCGCGATCATCCTCGCCGTCCTGATCCTGAAGGAAAAGATGACCGGCCGAAAGCTGGCGGCCGTTCTGCTGGCGGCCGCGGGCGTGGTGACGATCACGCTGGGGCCGGATTACCTCGCCGACCTGGCGGCCGAGGCGAGAATGGCCGGGCGCTTGCAATAACGCGATTTCACCCGGCGGAATGCAGAGAGCCGGTTCAACGCGGAAGCGCGCCAGAAGATACGACGAAAACCGGGTTTGCGCCGATATAAGCGGAATGAGCGCCATTCGGCACACATTTCGCCGACGGTTCGCCGCCCGCTGGGTGGCATTCATCGCGATCCCTCTCGCGGCCGTCGGTGTGGCGGCCATCTGGTCGTACACCGTTGACGACGCGTTTATTGTCCTTCGATACGCGCGAAACCTGCTCGACGGCCGCGGCGCGGTCTTCAACCCCGGCGAACGCGTCGAGGGATGCACGAGCCCGCTCTGGCTCGCCCTCACCACGGCAGCCATGCTGATGCCGATCGCACCGGAATCGGCGGTCAAGCTGATCAGCCTCGCCGGCGTGGGATGCCTGGTGGCGGCGGCCGCCTCGCGCTGGCGACGAACGCCCTTCGTCG
>CALLKH010000431.1 GCA_938008425.1 uncultured Planctomycetaceae bacterium
GCACAATCCCGAATTCACCATGATGGAGTGCTATCAGGCCTACGGCGATCTGTCGGACATGATGGACATCGTCGAAGGCATCTTTGCGAGCTGTATCGAGCGGATCGGCGGCGGCATGAAGCGTCCGTTCCGGGGGATCGAAGTGGACTTTACGCCGCCGTGGCCCCGGCGGACTTACACCGAACTGCTCCGGGAATACGCCGGGGTTGAACTGTCGGATTCGGCGGCCGTACGGAAGAAGGCGGCGTCGCTCGGCATCGACGGCTCGAAGATGGACGATGCGGTCGTGGCGAACCGGGTGTTCGAGGCGTGCGTCGAGGAGCACCTGGTCGGGCCGATGTTCGTGGTCGAGTATCCGGCGGCGCTCTGTCCGCTGACGCGGCGCAAGAAGGATGATCCTTCGATCGCGCTGCGCTTCGAGGCGTACGTCGCAAAGATGGAGATCGGCAACGCCTATACCGAGTTGAATGATCCCGCGATTCAGCGGGAGACCCTCGGCGCGCAGCTCTCGGGCGAAGGGGACGAGACCATGCGCGTGATGGACGAGGATTTTCTGAACGCGCTGGAGCACGGCATGCCGCCGGCGGGGGGGCTGGGCGTCGGCATTGACCGGCTGGTCATGTTGCTGACGAATTCGAGCAGCATTCGAGACGTGATTTTGTTCCCGCTTCAGCGGCCGCTGGAAAAGGTCGAACGGACGCCCGACGTGCCGCATGAAACCGCCTAACTTGGATCGGTCCAACCCCTGAATTCGCGACTTCGCATCATCCTGTTCACGATCTTCGCGCCGATTTCGGTGCCGGGCTATGTCCTGCTCCTGGCCATTTCAAACCTGCTCGGCGCGGCGTTCTACATCGTCATCGAGGCGACGCTGTCGCGGATCATGGGCCGGCCGATCAGTCTCAGCTTCTGGCAGATGGCGGCCTTGGCGATTCCCGTGCTGATTGCCGCGCCTCTCTGCGCCGCTGGGCATTTTGTCATCGCGCTGTTTCGAGGCGTCGGGCGGATGTTGTCGGCCGTCGGCCATTGGCAGGCGGGTGTGACATCACCGTGGCGCGCGATGGCCCTTGGGCTGGCGTGGGTGTCTGCGGCGATCTGGTGCTCGATCATCTGTTTCAACGCGGCGATGGGAATGAACTGGATCGGACGCGGCGTTTCCGACGAGGCGCGCAACCAGTTTGTTGACGCGGTTCGCCGTGGACGGATGCTGGGCGAATTGCCCGAAGAGATGCAGGCCCGACGGCGGCGCATCATTTCGGAGCTTGAGACGGGAAAGGAAGCCGTCTGCCCGTACTGGGAGAATGTCGCGCAGGCGCTTCGCGAGGATGCGTTCGGGTTCGATTCGCTGATGCGGATGGACTACACGCTGCCGAGAAAAATCGGCGGCATCCCGTGGTACTTCACGCCGAAAGAACTCTCAGAAGATGGACTCGATCACAGCAGGCTCATGCTCGGGCCGCTTCTGTTCGTGTGGATGCTGCTGATTCGCTGGCCGGGAACGTTTTCGATTCTTCGACCTCGGTCGTTGCGGGTAGCCTGGTTCTCGATTCGGATCGTCGGTGTCGTCGGGCTGATTTACGGGCTGGCGTCGTGGATCCCGCTGGCGATCGATCGGCCGTTGTGGACGCCGGGCTACCTGCCCGAGGGCTTCCTGAAGTTCCTGAGTCCCGCGCTGCTCTTCGGCGCGGACTACGAGCAGTTCGCCCAGTACGAGTGGTACCTGTACAACGTGGGACTCTGGCTGGCGTTGATTGCGGCGGTCGTCGCGATCTGGTGGACGGCCTGGCGGGTGAGTCCGTTTGTCGGCCTCCCGCGGTATTACGTCGCATTCCTGGCGTCGCGGCTTCTTCAGCGGAAGCGCATCGCGTTCTTCTCGGTGATGGCGGTGACGCTGTGCGTGGCGATGATGATCATCGTCATCAGCGTCATGGGCGGCTTCGTGGACAGCATCCGGGATCGGGCCGACGGGCTACTGGGTGACCTGGTTCTCGACGGCAGCATCCAGGGATTCCCGTTCTATGCGGAATTCATCGACGAAGTGAAGAAACTCCGCGACGAGAAGTCGGGCGAGCCGATCGTGGAGGAGGCGACGCCGCTGATTCACTCGTACGGCATTCTCCAATTCCCCTCGACCAAATTCACCAAGGCCGTGCAGATCTGGGGCGTACGTCTGAATGAGTACGTCAGGGTCAACGACTTCGGCGAGGACTTGTATTACAACAAGCGATTTGGTGACACGAGTCTGTCACGCGAAGCGGGCCAGCAGAGATGGCGTCGCGACGCCGACGGCCGCGCCGTGCTGCCGGCCGAACTGGAGGCTCACTATCGAAACAAATACCTGGCGAGCCTGGGCGAGGAGGAGCGGGCGGAGGAGCTGCGCAAGTACCCGCAGGACAGCTCGCGGTACATGGGCCCCGGCGTCTTCGCGCCGGACTACGTGAGCGATCCCGAGGACGCATCCGCCAACAAACCCTATCCCGGACTGATCCTCGGGCGCGACCTGATCTTTCGCCGGCAGGCATCGGGTGAATACGGCCGGTCGCGGGATTATCCTCGCGGAGAATTGTGCCTGCTCACGGTTCTGCCGATGTCGCGAACGGCGAAGATCATCCAGCAGTCCCCGCCTCAGCCGGCGTTTCGGTATGTGGACGACTCCAAGACGGGCATCCACGACATCGATTCCAAGAATGTCTACGTCGATTTCGACCGCCTTCAGGACATCATGACAATGGGTCCGCAGGAGCGGGAGGAAGGCGGCATGACGGCCGCGCGATGCAACCAGATTCAGATCAAGCTGAAGAAGAGATTCGCCTGGCCCCGATCGGTATTGCTGGAGAAGAAGTCCGAGGTTTGGCGCTGCTGGAATCGCGTGACGGCGGACCTGCCCCAGGATTCGATCGAAGCCCAGATGTTGTCATCGGTCGGGGTGAGCACCTGGGAGGAGATGCAGGCGAGCTATATCGCGGCGATCGAGAAGGAGAAGTTCCTGGTGCTGATCATGTTCGGCGTGATCAGCATCGTCGCGGTGCTCTTGATTCTCTGCATCTTCTTCATGATTGTGCAGGAAAAGACGCGCGACATCGGCATCATCAAGAGCGTCGGCGCCAGCACGGAAGGCATCGCGGCAGTCTTCCTGGTGTACGGCGCGGCGATCGGTCTCGTCGGCGCGATCCTCGGCGCGCTGCTCGGGACGACGTTTGTGGAACACATCAACGACGTGCAGGACCTGCTCGCGAGAATCAATCCGGAATGGCGGGTGTGGAGCCCGGAGACCTACTCGTTCGACAAGATTCCGAGCAACTGGAAGTGGAACGAGGTGATCAACATCGGAATTCTCGCCATTGTGTCGTCCATTCTCGGCGCGGCGGTTCCGGCGATTCGCGCTGGAAGAACGTGGCCGGTGGAGGCGCTGCGATATGAGTAGCAGGGCACGTGGTGTTGGCGCGTCATTCAGGCGAGCGCACGAACCTGGATTCAAGGGTAAGCATGCTTCGCGCTGAGAACATCCAGAAGAGTTACATTCTCGGCCGGACGACGCTGCCGGTGCTGCGCGGCGTGAGTCTGTCGCTGGAGGCGGGTGAGTTCGTGTCGATCACGGGTTCCAGCGGCTGCGGAAAAAGCACGCTGCTTCACGTGCTGAGCGGGCTGGATGTGCCGCAGCGGGGGCAGGTCTATTTCAACGGCGTCGAACTCTTTGAGCCCGAGGGCGCGCGTCGCCTGCCCGTCGGCCGCGATGGCAGCGTCCGCCAGACGGCCGCGATGAACAACGAGCCGGCGCAGCAGGGCGGGCGCCGGCCCGCGCTCGCCGGCACGCCCGATCTTCGACTGGTCGAAGGCCGGCGAAACCAGATGCGAAACTCCTCCTTCGGCTTCGTGTTTCAGTTCTATCATCTGCTGCCGGAATTTGATGTGCTTGAGAATGTGTTGCTTCCGGCGATGGTGGGCCGGTCCGTGGGGAACTGGCTTCAAGGTCGAACTTCGACGGCCCGGCGGGCACACGAGCTGCTCGATCGGGTGGGGCTTGGCGGCCGCCTGAATCATCGACCCAGTGAACTTTCCGGCGGCGAGCGCCAGCGCGTGGCGATCGCGCGGGCGCTCATCAACCAGCCGGCGGTGCTGTTCGCGGACGAGCCGACGGGCAATCTTGACAGCCGGACGGGGCGGGATATCTTTAGCCTGCTGAAAGAGTTAAATCGATCCGGGCAGACCGTGGTGATGGTGACCCACGATCGGGTGCTGGCCCAGGAGGCCGACCGCGTGGTCCATCTTGTTGACGGTCGGATTGATTCACCCCCCTCGTGATCGTCCGGGAATTTTCGTCGGATTGAAACGGTGCGAACCGCAAGGCTCTTTCGGCGCTAAGTATTGATGCGCCGTTGGCGCCCGGGGTATTTGGCCCAATATGGCCGACGGCGGGCTTGCCGAACATTGTCGGTTTCAACGACAATAGGAGGCCGGCTCACATTGCAGGAGACCCGTGATGGCTGAAGTCAATTACATGCCCGACCCGAATCTGAAGATCTGGCTGAACGGCAAACTCGTGCCGACGGCCGATGCGAACATCAACGTCTTCAGCCATGCGCTTCTTTACGGCGATGGCGTGTTTGAAGGCATTCGCATCTACAACGGCCGGGTGTTCGAGTGCACGGCTCACATGGAGCGGTTCTTCGACAGCCTGAAGGCCATTCGACTGGACATTCCGTACACCCGCGAACAGATCGTGGACGCCACGCTGGAAACGGCCAAGGCGAACAACCTGACGGACGGTTACGTCCGACTCGTCGCCGGTCGCGGCGTCGGCACGCTGGGTATTCACCCGCAGCGCGTCGGAAAGGCGGATGTCTTCATCATCGTCGGCAAGATTCAGATGTACGACCCGTCGATGTATGAAACGGGAATGAAGATCGTCACGTCGTCGGTCATTCGAAATCACCCGAATGCCCTGTCGCCGCGGATCAAGAGCCTGAATTACCTCAACAACATCCTCGCGAAGTGGGACGCGATCGATAACAACGTGCTGGAAGCCGTGATGCTGAACCACGAGGGTTACGTCTCGGAATGCACCGGTGACAATTTGTTCATCGTGCAGCGGGGCGTGGTTCGAACGCCGGCGGCCCATTGCGGCATCCTGGAGGGCGTCACGCGGCGGCTGATTCTGCACTTCGCCCGCAAGCGCGGTCTGCCGACTGAAGAGTGCATTCTGACGCGACCGGACCTGTATTTTGCCGAGGAGGCGTTCATCACCGGAACCGGCGCCGAGGTCTGCCCGGTCAACGAGATCGACAAACGCATGATCGGCGACGGAAAGCCCGGCCCGATCACCAAGGCGCTGATCGCCGATTTCCGCGCTCATACGCGGTCCAAGGATGAGATCCTCGTCGGCGAGAATCGCTAACGTCATCGGCCGCGCGACTTTGCGGTCGAGCCAAGTACGAGCTTGCAACGGCCCCGGTGCATGTATTTGTCCGGGGCCGTTTTGCGTTATACGCTCGAGCGAAGCGCGGTGACGTAATGATGCGCAAGTCGCGTCGGCTCGGGAATTCGATAGCCCTGTGTGCAGGCCAGCGCGATTCGCGCGGCCTCGTCGAGCGTGATCCGGTGGCCCACGCTGACATAGATCGGCTTGACGCCCACCCGTGATCGCACGACGCGGCCGACGATTTCTCCGTCATCCAGCAGTCGAACATTGGCGCCGCGCTTCGGCCCCGGTTCTCGATGGCTTCCGCAGAGCCTGCTCTTGGCGCAGCCCAGGGTCGGTCGGTCGAGAAAGAGGCCGACATGCGAGGCGAGTCCGAGTCGTCGCGGATGGGCAAGCCCGTGGCCGTCGAGCATGAAGAGGTCGGGTTCGGTGTTCAGTTTCCGGGCGGCGTTGATCATCGCAGGGGCCTCTCGAAAGCTGAGCAGGCCGGGGACGTACGGAAACGACAATTCGGATACGACGTGAACTGCCTCCAGCTGTGTTCGCCGGTTCAGGTCCCAGATGATCCACGCGGCGACGAGTCGCTTTCCATCGGGCGTCAGGGCGATATCTCCCCCAGCGACGTATTGCGGCCGTCGGGCGAGCGGATCCTGGATGATCCGATCGGCCAGCCGTCTTTGCAGCGAGACCGCCTTCTTCGGCGTGACATTCCACGAATGCAGGGGTTTCGGTATGCGCATGGGGCAATCCTGACGCGTGTCATATAATAAATGCGTGATGATAGTGAACGAGCAGCCCAATGAAACACCTGCGCGAGGCGGCGCCTGGACCCGCCGGAAAAACCTGTGCCGCGTGGCGGCGGCGCTGGTCCTTGCGACCCTTTGCTCCAGCGCGAACGGCGAACTTGT
>CALLKH010000432.1 GCA_938008425.1 uncultured Planctomycetaceae bacterium
GCGAGGTGGCCGAGGACGGAGAACATGCCCACGAGCTGATGCGCGGCTTGCCCGAGGAGCGGGCGCTGGGTGACATGCAGGCGGCGTTCGCGGCGCTGGCGCTGCGAAGCGAGGTGAAGGGCGAGAAGATCGGCGCGATCGGCTGGTGCATGGGCGGCGGCTTCGCCCTGAAACTCGCGATCCACCAGCCGAAGCTGGACGCCGCGGTGATCTGCTACGGCCGGCCGGTGACCGATCCCGATGTGCTGAAGCAAATTCGGTGCCCGATCCTCGGCATCTGGGGTGGCACCGATCGCGGCATCGACGTCGAGCCGTTCAGAAAGGCGCTCAAGGAGGCCAAGGTGGATGCGACGCACCACATCTACCCCGGCGCCGGCCACGCCTTTCTGAACGAAACCAACAAGCGCGGCTACAACGAGGAGCAGGCGACGAAGGCGTGGAAGGAAATCGATGATTTTTTCGCCGAGCATCTGTGCGGCAAACCCGCCGGGCAGCAGGTCGAGAAGCAGTAGGCCGTGCGTGGAGTCTTAGGTGATCGATCGTACCCATTTGCTATTCACCGAGCTCCCTCGGCGATTCGAGTCCGCCGGTTTCTATTCTCATGCCGACCCGACGTGGAGAGACGTGGGGCGCGTGATCTGCGGCGGACTGCCCGGTTCCGGCGGCTACAAACTTCGCGGTCGCACCTTTTGGGTGACGACGCTGCTTGACGCCTGGTTCGTCGGCTACTGGGCCGGATATGTGTATAAGGTGAGCGGCTTCGACCATCTGGTCGAGTTCGGCATCGCATGGCTCCGCCGGGATCCTCGCAGTCTTCCGGGAGATTTCGACGAGGACCTGAAGAATGCATACAAGCTCGTTCCCGCGGATGATGAATTCGATGTCATGATGGACGGCCTGAATTGAATCCCGCATCGCGGTAGAATCTGACGGCCGCACCTGATAAATTCGACAACCGGAATCGTGCCGATGTCAGCCTTTCAAGACCTCTTCTCCAACCACGCCGCCTGCTACGCCCAGAGTCGGCCCAAGTATCCGCCGGCGCTCTTCAGCTTTGTCGCCGGCCTGTCGAAAGCACGGCAGCTCGCGTGGGATGTCGGCACCGGCAACGGCCAGGCGGCGGTCGGCCTTGCGGACCATTTCGATCGCATCATCGCCACCGACGGCAGCCCCTCGCAGATTGCCCACGCAAGGCAGCATGAGCGCGTTTCCTATCACATCGCCACCGCGGAGGCCGCGGGACCGAAAGAGGGACTGGAAGACGGTTCGGTCGATCTTGTCACAGTCGCGCAGGCGCTGCACTGGTTTAAGTTCGACGTCTTCTACGCCAATGTCCGCCGCGTGCTCCGGCCCGGCGGGGTGATCGCCGCGTGGTGCTACGGCATTCACCAGGTCGAGCCGGCCATCGACGCGGTGACGGACCACTACTACCGCGAGGTGACCGGTCCGTACTGGCCGAGCGACCGCCGGTTCATCGATGAAAAGTACGCAACGCTGCCGTTCGCGTTCGACGAGATGGCGGTCGATCCGAGGCTCGAATGCCGCGAACACTGGAACCTCCCCCAGTATGTCGGCTACCTCGAGTCGTGGTCCGCCACGCAGCGATTCCGCGAGGCGCAGGGCGCCGACCCGCTCGACCAGATCGCCGAACCGCTCGCGAAAGCCTGGGGCGACTCCGAAACGCGGCGATGGGTGGTGTGGCCGATTCATATGCGCATCGGTACGCGCTGAGGCATTCAACTGCTAAGAAAAATCACGAACATGAAGTGCTGTCCGAACTTGGATTGATTGATGAGCAGGCTCCTGCCCGCGATTGTGCTTCCCTTGGACCCGCTGACGGAACGCGGCGTGGAGTCGGCCTTTGAAATTGAATATGAGACGGCCAAGTCCGCAGGGTTCACCTGTCTCTTCTGGGGCGGCGATGATCGACTTCGACTCGATGCGAAATCGGATGCGTCGGTGCTTCAGCGGTGTGAATCAGCCCTTTATCGTGGTTGGATGCTCACGCGCGAAGGCTATCTTGAGTTGATCAGGGCGATGGCGACGCGCTCACTTCGGCCCGCAACGACTCTCGATCAGTACCTCCGGTGTCATCACTTTCCCGGCTGGTACGATCGAATCGCCGACGTGACAGTCAATTCGATCTGGGTCGAAGTGAATGGCGCGGTCGACATGAACATGATTCACGACCGCCTCGCCGCATTCGGTGACCGTCCGATCATCGTCAAGGACTTTGTCAAGTCGCAGAAACACTACTGGAACGAAGCGTGCTTTATTCCGTCGGCCGCATCGCAACCGGACGTGGAGCGCGTCACCCATCGGTTCATTGAACTTCAGGATAACCAGTTGAACGGCGGGCTCGTCTATCGAGAATTTGTAAAGCTGGCGTCACTGGGTGTGCATCCCCGAAGCGGAATGCCGCTTTCGCTTGAATACCGTGCGTTCTTGTTGAATGGAGTGATGGTGTCCCTCGATCCCTACTGGGATGGCGACGTCGGCGTTCATGAAAAGCCTGATCGTGCGTGGATCGAATCGATCGCACAACGGATTTCCTCCCCGTTCTTGACGATCGATGTGGCTCAAAGGCTCGATGGTCGATGGGTCGTGATGGAAGTGGGGGATGGTCAGGTGTCGGGGCTCCCGAATCGTTGTACCGCGGCGGAGTTTTATTCAGAGTTGGCCGCTGCTCTTCGCAATCCCAGACTTGGATCACTGTAAAAGGGGCCGAGGACAGGTGACCCAGGCCATGACCCCCACGATTGTCGAAGGCGACTTGCTCGATCAGCCGGTTGAAGTCATCGTGAACGCCTGGAATCGGAATCTCATTCCGTGGTGGCTTCTGCTGCCTCAGGGCGTGTCGGGCGCGATCAAACGGCGCGGCGGCACCGAGCCCTTTCGCGAGATCGGCCGAACCGGCATCATGCCGCTCGGCGCGGCCAGGCTGACGGGGGCGGGGCGGCTGCCGTACAAGGGCATCATTCATGTCGCGGGGATCAATGCGTTCTGGGTCGCCACGGAACGATCGGTTCGCACCAGCGTCCTGAGCGCCATGACGGTGGTGAAAGAGCATGGATTTAAGTCTGTTGCGTTCCCACTGATCGGATCGGGAAGCATCGGAATGTCGGTCGAAAAATCGATGGCGGTGATGGTGGATGCCTTCGCAGCGATCGATGTGGATGTAAGCGTTCTCATCGTCAAGTTCAAGCCGAGGAGGACCGCCTGATGCGGCTCCTGGTGTTCAGCGATCTTCATTGCGACTTCCGCCGGGCGGCTCAACTCGTTGCGGCTTCGGCCACAGTTGATATCGTCGTATGCGCGGGTGATCTCGCGGACGCTCATCGAGGGCTCAGTGACATGGTGGGCGCTCTGAGTCGCATCGCTCGGCCGACGGTACTGGTTCCCGGAAACAACGAAACATACAAGGGCCTTTCTGAAGCGTGCGCCGATTGGAAGCACGCCCGCGTACTTCACGGTGCATCCGCGACGATCGACGGCGTCGAATTCTTTGGCCTGGGAGGCGGCATTCCTGTTACGCCGTTCGGCGACTGGAGTTTTGACTTCACCGAAGAAGACGCTGTGAAGTTACTCCACGGAATGGAGCCCGGCGGCGTTCTTGTCAGTCACTCGCCTCCGAAGGGTGTGCTGGATCGATCTTCAAGTGGGCGAAGCATTGGCAGCCAGGCGGTGGCCGACGCCGTTTGTCGCCTTCAACCGAGATTGGTCGTGTGCGGCCATATTCATGCAAGCGGCGGTGAGCAGGCAATTTTGAAGGATACACTGGTCGTGAATGCGGGACCCGATGGAATGATCGTTGTGCTCGATGAGCCCAAGGGAGAATGGCGGGTTGACTCAAGGCTGAAGTAGTAGAAGTTCGAACAGGGCGAGCGGTGAATTGCGGCGCTTTCACGCAAGGCAGATGAATAGAGGATCACGACGGCGGACGCCCGGTAGCCATTCCTTTGCGGACGCGATTTGGACGATGTTGTCATGTCTGGGGAGCAGTGTACGACTGCGAATGATTCTCGACCCCGACGATACAAGCGAATGAGCACTATTTCTAGGGGAATACCTTGCAGTGAATCCGAATCGGCACAACCAACTGGCGCTCATCACAGGAGCCGCATCCGGGATCGGTCTCGCGACGGCCCGCCGTTTTCTGTCAGCCGGCATGCGCGTGGTGCTGACGGATATCGCCGACGCGAGGCTCAGCGACTTAGTCGATGGCGCGCATGAGCGTGAGCGGGCTTCGTTCATTCGCCACGATGTGACCGATGAAGCCGCATGGGGTCGGGTGGCTGATCACGTTCGGTCGCTTGGCGTCGCGCTGGATGTTCTCGTGAACGCGGCCGGCATCGTCGGCCTTGATGCCCCGCAGGATCCCGAGGCCGTCGAGTCGTCGACGTGGCACAGCGTGTTCGCGGTCAATCTCGACGGCGCGCGGCTGGGATGCCGGACGATGCTGCCGCTGCTGTGCGAAAGCCGGGCCGGGGCGATCGTGAATGTCTCGTCCGCCGCCGCGAACATCGCGGTGGCCGGCGCGGCGGCCTATGGGGCGAGCAAGGCGGCGCTGGTGAGTTTCTCGCGTTCGGTCGCGCTGCACTGCACCGCCCGCGGTTATCGCGTGCGATGCAACGCGGTGCTGCCCGGGGCGATCATGACGCCTTTGTGGAATGCGTTTCTCGGCGACGGGCCGGAGCGTGCGGAGCGCGAAAAAGAAGTCGCGGATCGCGTGCCGATGAAGCGCTTCGGCCGGCCGGAAGAAGTGGCGGAGGCGATCTTTTTCCTGGCGTCGGAGGCGGCGAGTTTCATCACCGGCACGGAGCTTCTGATCGACGGCGGGCAGGCGGTGAGCGGATGAGGCCCCGCGAATTCACGGAATAGGCCGAACGTGGGCGGTTGACCGGTGAATTGACGCGACCGCGTTTTCTTGCCGATCCGGCCGGTCGGAGCTAGCATATCTTCAGTCGCTAGGGGCGCCCTGATGGGCTGAGAGTCCGCCGAGGCGGAGACCCTTGGAACCTGATCACCGAAGTTCGCGAACGCGAGACGAGGTGCGGAGGGAAGCGAGTCATGTCGCTGCTGTTCGCCGTTTTCCCACGAATGATTTCGCGCTGGGTCCAGGCATCGCCTCGCTTATTCAATCGAAGGTGCGGCTGAGGTTCGCGCAATGAAATTTGACCTGGAACAATCGATCGAAGTCCTCTCACGAACACCGGCCGTGCTTCGCTCCATGCTGGCCGGCCTCGGCGAGCCGTGGACCCACACCAACTACGGCGAGGACACCTTCAGCCCCTACGACGTCGTCGGCCATCTGATCCACGGCGAGCGCGACGACTGGATCCCGCGCATGCGAATCATCCTCGACCACGGCCCGTCGCGGCCGTTCGATCCGTACGATCGCTATGCCCAGTTCGAGGAGAGCCGTGGCAAGACACTGGGTGATCTTCTGGATGAATTCGAGCGTCTTCGAAATGCCGGAATTGCGGCACTCCGCGGCGCGAGGCTGACGGCGGACCTGCTCTCAAAGCGCGGCACGCATCCCGCGCTCGGCGAGGTGACGCTTGAAAACCTGCTGGCCACCTGGGTGGTCCACGATCTGAACCACATCGCCCAGGTCGCCCGCTGCATGGCGACGCAGTACGCCGGGGCCGTCGGCCCGTGGCGTGAGTACCTGAGCATCCTGAAGGCGTCGCCGACGAAGATGGACGCCGACGGGAGTGAGAGGCGTCGGTCGGCGAACGAAGGCTGAATGATCGTGCGAAACATCAGCGGCGCATCGGCGCGAGGAGCATAAAACATGAAATACCTTGGCACGATCCGAAACGAGAACGGAACCTTTCGAATGCCGGACGGCTTCGACGCCGGCGGCGCTCGCGATACCTATGAGGTGATCGCGGTAGGGGATGACATTCTCTTCATCGCCGATCCGCTCGACCGCAAACGGCTCGAATCGCTGCTGCGGTTGACGAAGAATTCGATTGAAGATCATCGCGAATCGCTGGACGGGTTGGCCAAGTGAATTGGATCACCGTCAACGAGTTGTTGTTGATCCACGCCCGTGTGATCGCCGAGACCGGCGGCAAGGACGGCGTGATCAACGTCGGCGTGCTGGAGTCGGCCGTCAAGCGGCCGTTCACCCGCTATGGGGACCATGAGTTGTTCCCGACGCTTCTGGAAAAAGTTGCCGCGATGACCCATTCAATCATCGCGTTTCATCCGTTTGAAGACGGTAATAAACGGACGGGATTGGTGAGCGCGGACGTGGTGCTTCGGTTCCACGGACTCCGTATTATTCCGTCCAAGGACGTCGAAGACTACTTCTGGTCG
>CALLKH010000433.1 GCA_938008425.1 uncultured Planctomycetaceae bacterium
GGATGTTGGCGGGACGCACTCGGGCAGTCGGCTGCCGATCGCGGCGACGATGCTCGCAGCGATCGCCTTCTTCATGGGACTCGCCTGCAATGATCCGCGCATGGACGTTTACGAGTTTATTGAAGCGCAGGAGCAGTCCGACCGCGAGTTGATGGGGTTGCCGACGAAAGACGACCCTGTTGTGAAGTCGGAGACGCCGGCGCACCCGATCAAGCGGAATAATTCAGACAGTTCAGTTCCTCGCAAGATCGCCCAGACTCCCGTCGACCCGCCGAAAGCATCAACTTCCTCCAAGGCTCGATCGGTGCGAAAGAATGAGCCGGTCACCTACGCCGGCGAGTGGAAATTCAACCCTTCGACCCAGATGTGGTCATTCGTTCGAGACGGCGGTCCGCAGACAAAGGTGATTCTCGCCGGCCACCGCTCAGCACCCGCCGAAATCGAGGACGAGTCGGTCGAACCCACGTTCGAAACCGACGTTGTTCCCGAGTCACCCGTCGACGTGATTGATGAGATCGACGACGAGGATTCAATACGCCGCGAAGTCTATCAGCAGTTTCATCAGCCTTATCGCGTCGGCCCGGGCGATGTGCTCAAGGTGACGCTGACCGGTCTGACCGGACTGGAATCGCTGTCGGAACCGATGGAGCTATTGGCTCGAGTGAATCGAAGCGGGCGTATCAACCTGCCCATGGCCGGCGGGGTACAGGTCGGCGATCTTGAAATCGAGGACGTCGAAAAGGCGATTCTCAGCGCCTACGTTCCGAAGTACGTCGGTTCAATCGGCGTCAGCGCGGAAATGAGCGAGTATGCCGCGACGGATGTGGTGGTCGTCGGCGCGGCGCTGCTTCCGGGCATCGTTAAACTGAATCGGTCGCAGCGCGACGTGCTCCATGCCGTCGTCGCGGCCGGCGGCATGACGCAGGACGCCTCCGGGGAGATCAAGCTCCAGCGTATTCGGGAACAGGGCGAACCGCTGTCACTGAATGTTCGCCGCATGCGAGACCTGAAGGCCGCCCTGCTGCTTGATCCGCTCGAGTCGGGCGATATCGTGACGGTCGTCGCGGCCCAGCCGAATGTGGTTTATGTCGGCGGCCTCGTGAACGCGCCCGGACCGAAGGAATTCCCGCAGGGTACGAAGGTCAACGCACTTCAGGCGCTGGCGGCGGGCGGCGGCGTAAATGAGGCCGTGCTGCCGACGGAAGCCACGCTGATTCGACGGATGCCCAGCGGCGAGGATCTCTTTGTTCGAATCGATCTGGAGAAGACGAAACAGGGCGCTGACCCCAACGTCGAGCTTGCGGCCGGCGACATTCTCTGGGTTCCGGAAACCGTGGGCACACGGGTGATGGATTTCGTCAACCGAACCCTGTTCCTGCGGGCCGGCATGACTGTGACCTATAACGTCACCGGTCTTGAGTTCCTGAACCGGCACAATCTCCAGGGCAGCCGCGCGGGGAACAATAACATTCGAAACTCCGTCGACCCGCTCGGTTTCCTCGCCCCCTGACACCGGATAGGACCTTGCCCGACACGGCTGCGGCCTATGATCGGGCATGAGGGCTTTTCTTAACGAGCTTCGGGCGACCGCCCTTCGTTCGCTTGGGCGGATGTGGCGACCTGACCAGGGTCTCTTCGCCTTCCGGTTGCGTCGCGCGGAGAGCCGCGATGTGCTGGAGGGTGTGAGCGCCCGTTACACAGCCATGGCGCTCATCGGACTCAGCGGCGAGACCGACGCGGTCGCTTCTGGCGTTCTCGGCGGGCTCTCCGCAGAGACGGTGTGTCGTCGGCTCATTGCAGATCTTCCCAGCATTGACAACATGGGCGACGTCGCGGCGATCACGTGGGCCGCGGCTGAACTGGGGCTGCGCGAGTCGTCGCGGGCCCTGTCGCGCCTGATCGAACTCGATCCCGTATCCGACACGCATCCGACGGTGGAACGGGCGTGGGCATTGACCGCACTGGCGATCAATCCATCGGTGGTGACCGACGCCCCGCTCACCGACGCGCTCGCGCGTGAGCTGCTTTCGACGTTCAATCACGAGTCCTGCATTTTTCGTCACATGGCGCCCACGGCGAAGTCCAGCCGTCTTCGCGCTCATGTCGCCTGCTATGCCGATCTGGTCTATCCGATCATCGCCCTGTCTCACTATGGCGCGATGAAGAATCATCAGCCGGCGCTGGAGGCCGCTCGCGCCTCCGCTGATCGAATGTGCGAAATGCAGGGCGCCGCCGGGCAATGGTGGTGGCACTTCGACGCCCGGACCGGCCGTGTCGTCGAGCCGTATCCGGTGTACGCGGTTCACCAGGACGCCATGGCGCCGATGGCGCTCTTCGCCGCCGAGGCGGCGTGCGGCGCGGACTACGGGCAAAGCGTCCGCCGCGGACTGGAATGGCTGCGACACGCGCCGGAGATCGACGGTTCGCTGCTTGATACCGACGCCGACGTTATCTGGCGTAAAGTCTGTCGGCGCGAGCCCGGGAAGCTGTCTCGCGGCCTGAACGCCGCCCTCAGCGCGATTCACGCCGGACTCCGAGCGCCGGGCGTTGACACCGTCTTCAAACCGTCCGCGATTGATCACGAGTCGCGGCCGTATCACATGGGGTGGATTCTCTACGCGTGGCCCGAAGCCCGCGTGAATGAGTTTTCCGCAAGGTGGGGGGAACATCTCAATGAAAAGCACGCCGTCACGATGGCCGAGTCGCCATCTGTTTGACGTGCGGATTGACGCGCTGACGACCGCGCAGGTGATGGAGGCCTTTGACGAGGCCGTCGCCGAGCGTCGCCGGTTGCTGATTACCGTCGTCAACGCCGCCAAGATGGTCAACATCGATCGCGATGCGGGTCTGCGCCGCGCCGTTCTCGGGGCCGATCTCATCCTGGCCGACGGCATGTCCATCGTCTGGGCATGCCGATTTCTGCGAACGCCGCTGCCCGAGCGCGTGACCGGCATCGATCTGATGATGCGGATGCTGGCGCGCTGCCATGAGAAGAAGCTTCGCGTCTATCTGTTCGGCGCGAAAGAAGACGTGCTCGCGCGAGCGATCGAGCGAATCCGAAGCGAGTATCCCGGCGTTGAGATCGCCGGCAGTCGAAACGGCTATTACGAACCGCATGAGGAAGAATCGATTGCCCGCGACATCGCCGCGGCGAAGCCCGATGTGCTCTTTGTCGGCATGTCATCGCCTCGAAAGGAAAAGTTCCTCGCCCACTACGCACGTCTGATGGACGTGCCGGTTTATCACGGCGTCGGCGGCGCGTTTGATGTGCTGGCGGGCAAGGTGCGGCGGGCGCCGGAGTTCGTGCAGCGCGTCGGTCTTGAATGGGCCTATCGCATGCTTCAGGAGCCTCGGCGGCTCTTCAAACGATACCTCGACACGAATTCGGTGTTCATTGCCCGGGTTTTGCGCGAGGCCGGTCGATCGATTCGACGAGCACTCTTCGGCGCGCCGGCGAACCCGACCTCGCCGCTGCGGCGCGTGCGGATCAGCCACCACTAGAACGGGAACACCCAGATGATTCAGCACAACCTTCAACACACCGCCCGAGACGAGCACATCGGCGTCGTTCTGCTGACCAGCAGTCTCGAACGCGGCGGCGCCGAGCGACAGGTCGTCGAACTGGCCAACGGGCTTGACGACTCGCGCTTCCGCGTCACGGTTTGTTCACTCTCAAATGAGAACCCGCTCGCCGCGGACCTGCGAGACACGAATGAACGCTTCGTCGTCCTGCCGAAAACGCGCAAGTTTGACTTGGCACTCATCGCCCGCACCGCCCGGCTGCTTGCCAGCCTGAAGACGGCCGTCGTTCACTCGTTCATGTTCGACGCCGAGATCGTCGGACGGCTGGCCGGGCGACTCGCGCGCGTGCCCGCGGTGATCTGCTCAAACCGATGTCCGCATCTCGGACGGGCGCGATTCAAGCGATGGGTTGCGCGGTTCACCGAGCCCTGCTTTGACGTGATGATTGCCAACTCGTGGGCCGGGTTTGAATATGAGCGCGATCATCAGCGCGTCGATGCCGCAAAGCTCTGCGTGATTCCCAACGGCGTCGATACCGAGGTGTTTCATCCGGGTGAAGCCATCGAGCTTCGCCGCGAATTCGACATCCCCCCCGCCGCACCGGTCATCGGCATGTTCGCACACTTTCGCGGCAACAAGGACCACGCCACGCTGATCGAGGCGGCGGCGATGGTGCTCAAGAAACATCACGACGCGAGATTCCTGCTGGTCGGTGGATCAGACGGCGACCATGAGAATTCGCTGCACGGAAAGACACGCGCAGCAGTGTCGCGACTGGACATAGCCGATCGCGTGATCTTCGCAGGAGCGCGATCCGACATTCCCGAACTTTGCCGATTGATCGATATCAAGGTGCTCAGTACGCACTTTGAAGGGACGCCCAATGTCGTGCTCGAAGCCATGGCTTCCGGCCGGCCGGTGATTGCGTCGAATGTCAGCGACAATGCGCGGCTCATCATCGATGGCCGCACGGGGTTCGTGGTCCCGCCGCGCGATGCATCGGCAATGGCCGATCGAATCGCGAGACTGATCGCCGACCCCGCGCTTCGTCGCGACATGGGTGCGGCCGGCAGGCTTCGCGCCGAGGAGGAATACTCGGTTGAAGCGCTCAGCCGCAGAACGTCGGACGTCTACCTGAGCGTTCTTCGCCAAAAGGGATGTTTCGACGCGCGATCGCCGATGCTTGCGGCGGCAAGGAGCGAGGCTGGATGACCGACGTGCGTTCGACAATTCACGCCCGTCTGGTGATGCCCGCGGCGTATACACTGCTTCGGGACCGCCGATTCGTGCTGATGCGCGAGTTGCTGGAACGCGATGCGTGGTCGCGTGATCAGATTCGAGAGCATCAGGCACGGCGGCTGACGCACCTGTTTCAAATCTGCCGCCGCCATAATCCGTATTGGAGCGCGAAGTTCGACGTCTTCGGTCTCGATCCGAATGGCGCCGATGCGTTCGCGGAGCTTGCCAAGCTGCCGATTCTGACGAAGGACGAGGTTCGCGAGCACTGGTCGCGGATGCGCTCGACCCATCTTGATGATTCCGAAATTGTCGTTGAATCCTCCGGCGGGTCCACGGGAATGCCGGTCAACCTCTATCAGAGCAAGCACTACCGTACGCTTCACGCCGCCAACGAATATCGTTCGCGCGCGTGGATGGGAATTCATCCAGGCGAGCCGTATCTCTCGATCCAGGCCGACGGCGGTTACATCCGGGGCCGCAAACGGTTTTTGCGAAACGTACGCATGGCGGTCGAACGCGGGACCATCATCGACGGCCTGCAAATCGATCCGGCCCGTACGCGGGAGGCCTTGCGGGCGGCCGCAAGCCGACGGCCGGTGCATGTACTCGGCTACACGACGCCCATGGTCGCGATCGCCCGAATTGCGCGGGAACTTGGCCTTGACTGGAGCAGTATTCGAGCCGTCAGCACCACCGCTGAGCGCCTCTTCGATCACGATCGCGCGTTTCTCGGCGAGACGTACAACGCGCCGGTCTTCGATCGCTACGGCAGCCGTGAGGTCAATTCGATCTCCATGCAGTGTCCCGAGGGGCGGCATCACATTTTCGCCGACCTTAACGTGGTCGAATTCGTGCCGATTGACGACGCCGACGAGGACATGAATGCCATCGTCGTGACGCCGCTGGACAACGAGGCCATGCCGCTCTTTCGATACCGCGGCGGCGACGAGGCGTCGGCCGTTGCCGGCGACTGTCCGTGCGGGCGGGCCCTGCCGCTGATGACCGGGTGCCGCGGCCGCATCGCGAACAACTTCGTCACCGCCGACGGCCGCCTGATCAACGGCGGCTACTTCTCGCGGTACTTCTCGCATGAGAACGGCGTCAACGCTTTTCAGTTTCATCAGACATCGGTGCGGCACATCGACGTTTATGTCGCCGTCGATGGAGCACCGTCGGACGACCGGCGACGACAGCTCAACGACATGCTGGCGGGAATCGAACGCGATTACCCGGGGCAGTTTGACCTGTCGCTGCATGTGGTGGAGGAAATCCCCCGCCGTGCCAGCGGCAAGCACTTATTCACGATTTCGGACGTATTGCTGCACGTCTAAGCAGCCGACGAGACACCATCGAGCCGGGCGTGCCGGCCGGGACGAAAGCGGACAGGGGCATGATCGCTTGGGTCCAATCCATTCTCGCGAGGGTCGCAGTCACGCTGATTCTCGCGCTGACGATCGTCGCATCCACCCTCGGGAGTGCTCTGCGCGGGCGGAAGCGCGCTCGGCGGGCGACGCTTGATTCGAATGGAACCGCGGCCGGCCCCGTTGATGTCGTCATGGTTGGCACGTTCTACAACGTCGGCTGGTTCGAATCGCACGTAATGCCCCTCGTCGCCAGCGAGGCGATCCGCCGTGTCTTCGTCGTCTGCGACGCGCCGCTGCATTCCATCGACAAGGTTCACTATCGAACGCCGGGGCGACTGGCCACGCGTCTGCTGGGCCGAACGCTCGCCCGATTCCTTACATTGGTTCGTGTCGCTTCGACCGAACGGCCGGCGATGCTTCTGGGCTATCACATCATGCCCAACGCCCTGCTCTGTCTAATCGCCGCGAGTTGGTGCGGCTGCAAGGCGGCGTACCAGATGACCGGGGGTCCCATTCAGATCATCGGCGGCGGCGTGGGCAGCGAGAACACGTTGCTTCGTCGCCAGCTCAAGCCCTCGCGGATGCGCGAGTCGCTCATGCAGCGAGTCGTACGGCAGTTCGACTGGATCATCGTCCGGGGCCAATCGGCCGCGGAGTATGTTCGGTCGATCGGGGCCGGTGACCGCTGTCTGGTCGTTCCCGGCGGCGTGAACACCAGTCGATTCTCACCCAACGGCCGCGAGCGGGCGTACGATCTCATCGCCGTCGGGCGGCTCGTTCCGGTGAAGCGCTATGACCGGATGCTCGCCATCATCGCGGAACTGAAGAAGTCGTGGCCGCAGGTTCGGTTAGCGATCGTCGGTGACGGCCCCCTCGGTGAATCGCTTCGACATCAGGCCCATTCGCTCGGCATCGCCGACAACGTCGAGTTCCTCGGGCAGCGCGAGGATGTTCCCCATCTGCTCGGGCAAGCCCGGGTTTTCATACTGACTTCTGAGAACGAGGGCCTTTCGATTGCGATGCTGGAGGCAATGGCCGCGGGGTTGCCCGCGATCGTGCCGGACATTGGCGATCTGCGCGACGTGGTGCGCGAGGGCGAAACGGGTTGTTTCATCAATCCTGATTCGCCACGCAAGGCGGCAGACCGAATCGCCCACCTGCTTTCGGATGCCGGCGAGATGCAGGCGCTTTCGACGGCCGCGCGGTCGGAGGCGATTCAATATGCCGACGTTCGAAGCGTGGCCGATCAATGGACGGCGCTGATTCGTGCGGGAGGTGCCGCGTGCTAGACGCATCGACCCGCAAAACCAGGACTCAACGGTCGCAACAGACCGCGCTCGCAATCTTCGCGGCGGCGCTGGCCGTTCGCCTGATGTTCTGCTTCGTGGCGGTTCCCGTGCTGAATCTCAAGACCGGCCCTTCGCAGGCGGATTTCTACGACTCGACCGACGGCTACATCAACATCGCCGCCAATCTCGTCGAAAACGGCCGATTCGCCTTCTCGGCCGACGCGCCGCCGACGACGTACCGCGCGCCAGTGTTCCCGTTTGCCGTCGCGATTGTGTATGCCATCATCGGAAACCTCGGAACCGCGGTGCTGATCACAAACTGCATCGCGTCCGCGCTCACGTGCGTCGTCGTCCTCTGGATCGGCCGGGCGCTCGTCGGCGATCGCGCCGGATTCCTTCTTGCTACGCCGGCGATACTGTTCCCGCTCTCGATCTACTATTGCGCCAGTAGTTTCTCCGACACCTTCGTGGCGCTGACGGTTTCGCTGTATGCCCTAGCCCTTCTGAAGCTCTTTCAAACCTCTACCCGCGGCGGTTCGATGAAGTGCGGACTGGCGTTCGCCCTGGCGGCGCTGACCAAGGCCGTCGTCGTGCCGATTCCCGTGCTCATCTGTGCGTATGCCGCCGCCCGCCGACGCGCCGCGCTGAGGCCGGCCGTTGCCTCGATGCTGATCGGCTTCGCGGTCGTCGGCCTCTGGACGGCGCGAAATTACCAAGCGACCGGCCGATTCGTGCTCATCACCGGCGGATCGGGTTACAACGCCCTCATCGGCAACTTCATGATCGATGAATCCGCCGATTGCGACACCAGCCTGGCATACGGCCGCGCACGGGCGCGGGAGTACATCGACGAACACGCCGGCCGCTCGATCGAAACGGCCGACCTCCGCCCCACCGGCTTTCTCGATATTCCGCCCGATATCGATCGGCTCTACGGCCGTTCAGCCGCGCGGATGATGTATGACTCACCGGGGCTCTTGTTCCGAAAACTGGCGGTCAACGCGCTCCGGTTCTGGTATTTCTCCTCGGGGCCGACCAAGTCGCTCGCCAATGCAATTGTCAACGGCCTCGTGCTTCTATTCGCCCTGGCGGGCGCCGCAGCGCTGCTTCGCGAGCGACGGATGGAGCTGGAAGTTCTGGGACTGATCGTCGTCGCGTTCGTGGTCCTCTATTCGCTGATTATTGTCCATTCCTCGCGATTCTGTTTGCCGATGGTCATGGTGCTGCTGCCGATGGCCGCGTGGGGTGCTTTGCGCGTTCTCGGTCTGTTCCGCGCGCCGGCTGTGTGCGTGACGGCCGACCGGCAGATCTGAAGTGAAGGGGGAAGATGCCCGCGCTCTCACGAAAGAACATATGGGAGAAGACGCCGCGCGGCGTGAAGAGCGCCCTGCGCGGCGTCCTTGGGCGAATCTCTCCGCGCATTCTGCTCGGTTCGCGCTTTCGGTCGCAGCTCGCCTTTGCGAATGCATCACAACATTGGAATCGAGAGGAGATCGAGGCGTATCAGCTCGGCGAATTGCGGCGCATCTGCAGCCACGCGGGCACGGCGTCGCCTTACTATCGCGACGCCTTCAAGGCAATCGGCTTCTCGGCGGATGACTTGAAATCGCTTGACGACATCGCGCGGTTGCCGCTCATTGATAAAACGACCATTCGCGAGCACCTGGATCACATGCTGACGCGACCCGCGGACAGTGCCGGCGTGGATTACGTCTCCACCGGCGGCTCCAGCGGACGACCGCTCGGGTTCTACATCGGGGCGGATCGCTCCGACACGGAGTACGCCTATCTGGTGGCATCATGGCAGCGCGCGGGCTTTCAGCCGGAGACGCCGCAGGCGCTATTTCGGGGACAGGTCGTCGAATCCGACGCGACCGGCCTGCGTCACGAGTATGACCCGCTCCTGCGCCGTCACGCTTACAGCAGCTTCCACATGACGGACGACGAGATCCGCCGATCGCTCGAACACGTCGCGACGATCGGCGACTGCTTTCTGCACGTCTATCCCTCGTCGATTGCGGCGCTCACCCGGTTTCTTCGCCGCACCGGCACCACACCGCCGCGCAACGTTCGCGGCATTCTCGCGGGTTCGGAGATCGTCTATCCGCACGACCGGGCGGCGGCCGAAGAGGCGTGGGTCGTCCGATACTTCTCGTGGTACGGTCACAGCGAAAAACTCGTGCTGGCCGCCGAGTGCGAACACTCCACCGACTACCACGTCTGGCCTACCTACGGCCATCTCGAATTGATCGACGATGCCGGGCGGCCCGTCACGACGCCGGGCGAGCGCGGCGAGATTGTCGGCACCGGATTCATCAACACCGTCACGCCGTTCATTCGCTATCGGACGGGCGATTACGCGACGTACGTCGGCGACGCGTGCCCGCACTGCCATCGCAGGCATATGATCCTTCGGGACATCGAGGGGCATCGCACGCAGGAGCTTCTGGTCGCCCACGACGGGACGCTGATCTCCTGGACGGCCGTCAACATGCACGACGACACGTTCGATCGCGTGCAGCAATTCCAGTTTCGACAGACGCAG
>CALLKH010000434.1 GCA_938008425.1 uncultured Planctomycetaceae bacterium
GCCCGGCATCAATTCGAGAATCGCCAGCAGGTTTTTTTCCACCGACATCCGCACGAAGATGCTGCTCTCCTGCGACAGGTAGCCGATGCCCTTTTGCGTGCGACGATACATGGGCAGGTCGGTGATTTCGTCCCCGCTGAAGAGCACTTCGCCCGCATCCGGCGTCACCATTCCGACGGTCATTCGAAAACTGGTGGTCTTGCCCGCGCCGTTGCGGCCAAGCAGACCAACGATTTCGCGGCGGCCGACGTGAAAATTGACGTGATTCACGACGGTGCGGCCGGAATAGGCCTTGACCAGGTTTCGGGCTTCCAGAAGGTGGTTTGAACCGGCCGCCATGGGACCTTCCTGACTCGGCGGAGTCGATGTTGACAACCTGTTTACCGGGCAACCGGCGCGGGCTGTGGCGCCGGCGGATATCGGACTCGGCCCGGTCGGTGTGCCGATCAAGGCGACATCATAGGGCGACCCCCTCAGGACAGCCAGCCGGGTTTATGTCGAGCGAGGATAACGTATTAGGGATGTGAATCGTTCGCCCGACCGGGAGGAAGATGGGGGAGGGAAGTGCGCT
The DNA here is from genome assembly GCA_938008425.1 of uncultured Planctomycetaceae bacterium. Lineage (GTDB taxonomy): Bacteria > Planctomycetota > Phycisphaerae > UBA1845 > UTPLA1 > JADJRI01. The sequence goes on from CALLKH010000434.1 coordinate 572, forward strand.
GTCTCGATTGCGGTACATGGCTGTCCGATAACGCTCGCGAGCCGGAACGGGTTGATTCCCGATGTGCATAAGCTGTTTGTGAATCACAGGAAGCGGCCAGAAAACTCACCGGTGAAATCCGGTTTCAGTCTGATTACGACAATGTGTGGAGCATTCTGTCAACGCGATACTTCGGAGGAATCACAGGCATCCGATTCGTATCTTGCGCTGAAGGTGGAGTGGGTGTGAACTCTCTTCGCGCGAACGAGCGTTCGACGACGACTGGACTGAACGACATTGTCGGGCTTCTGTCATCGAAGGACATTCTGGAGTCGCTGGATTCGCTGTTCGATGTGCGCTCGATCCTCCGGTCTCATGCGATTCGGTTGTGACACATAGATCCGGCGCGACTCAAGCTCGAGCGCGGTCTCAAGCTCGGTCAGTGCTTCGCGACGCGCGCCGTCGTCGTTGAACTTCTCGCCGTAGTCCTCCAGGAAGTTGGCCAGATTCACGCGGCGATCGGCCGAGGTCGGATAGTCGCTGACCCAATCCTTGGAATAGGCGATCGCCCGGTCGAAATCGGCTCGATCTCCCGTGATCTCGAACCTTTGGCGATAAGCGTTGCTCAGATGATTCGTGATCAGGCCGTTGTCGGGGTCGCGGCGATGGGCTTCATCCAGCAGGCGTAGAACCGCGTCGGATTGTTCGCGCGTCGCGACGCGCGTCATCAACTGCTCGGAGAGTTCCGTGGCGGCCGTCGCGTCCAGCGCGTAGGAGGCATGAGCGTGTTGATAGGCCTGCCCGGACGTCGAAATGAGAAACGGCTGCCAGGGCGACTTCTTCAGGTTGACCCGGGCATCGCGGATAGCGCTCAGCACGGCGGCCGAGGGGCGCGTCAACATGAAGAGTATCGCAGTCGCGGCGATTGCGCCAATGGCAAGAATCGAAAACGAAAGCGCCGGAGTCCTCACTTTCGCGATTGGTGAGTGGCCGGCTGTGGCGGCAGATTCGGATTGTTCCGCGGGCACATGAAGCGATCGCGCCGCGAGTGCGATGGCGGCGACGGCGAAGAATGTTGTGGCGGGGCCGCCGGCGAAGAGGGCGAGGTCGATCGAGGTGTGGATGAGTAAGCCGACCAGCCCCGCGCCGAGGATCGGGGCGAGATTGGCGAGCGGCGCATCGCTGATCGAGGGGTCGCGCCAGTCTTCCATGGCAATCACAAGCATGCCCGCGAACCAGGCGATTGCCGCCAGACCCATTTGAAGAATCTTGTAGCCCGGGTCCGCGTTGACCAGAACAATCTGCCAGGCGGCAAAGACGATGGCTCCCACGGCGCAGGTCCAGAACACGGTCGAATGCAGAACGGGCGGCCGGCTGTCGGGTGGGGCGTCGGGCACGGTGAGGCCGCGTCGATCTGTGGCGATCAATCGCCGTGAAACGCCGAATGCGACCGCGAGGAAACCCATCAGTCCGATCGGTCCCCACTCGGCGAGTAGTTGCATCTGCCAGCTGTGCGGCGAGTCGACTTCCTCCGGGCATTCGACGGACTTGTACCGCGTAAAGTGACGGCCGAAGTTATTCGCCCCGACGCCGGTCAGGGGATGGTTTCGAACGATCTCCATTCCACCCTGCCAGTACATGTGACGAAACAGGATTGAGCGGCCGAGCAGGTCGGGTTTCGCGTTCAGGGCGATCACGACGCCGGCGATGGCCGCAAAGGCCAATAGCCAGCCGCCGACGATCGCGCCGCGCGCCCGGCCGATTCGCAATCGGCCGAGCAGAGAAAACGCAAGCCAGACGATGAGTGCGATTCCGCAGGCTGCGACGGCGCCCTTGCTCTGCGTACCCACCAGCGAGAAGAGCAGACCCGTACAGATGACGATTGGAAGAACCGTCGTTGATTTCGGTACCGCGGATCGAAATCGGTGAACGACGAGCCCGATCGTCGCCATGACGAAGAGGATGATCTGGCTCGCGATCAGGTTGGGATGCGGGTAATACGCGGTCAGGGCGGCGGATCGCAGCCGCATTTCGAAGTCATGTTCCATTCCCGTCTGACGGGTTGAACCGCCGTCAGTTCGTCCCGGCGTGAGTTCCGCCCGATGCTCTTCAAAGTACTCGAGCAGATCCGGGATTTCGATCCATCTCTGCACCGCGCACTTCGCGACCACGACGCCGCCGGTCGCGACCACGACCAGGAGCGCGAGACGGACGTGCCACGATTGTGTCAGTAGCTGCCGAAGCGTCATGAAATAGACGATCATCGCGAGAAAGTCGATGACGCCGATCAGAGCGAAGTGTTTCTGGCCGGCGAATGCGGTGGAAATCGCTCCTGCGGCGAGCAACAGGATCGCGCCGAGTCCGGCCCCCGTGGCGCGCCAGCCCCGGCCGGTTCTCAGCCGCTGGAATGCGACGATTGCCCCCGCGAGAAAGACCAGGGCGGAAATGACGAAGGTAGTGGCCGGCCCGGCGCCGGTCGGCGTGTCGAGCGAGCGAAAGAGCCTCGCGACTTCGAAAGTGTGGGTCTCATTCAGAAATGTGCGGAGCGGAATCAAGGCGAGCAGGAGCGACAGCATCGCGGCATCGAGCCAGTCTACGGGCCCGAACTCGTTTCGCGCGGCGCCGCCGCTGCTTGATCCGGTTCGCGTGGATTCAGGTCTTTTCGTCATGGGGACCGGAACTTTCCAGCAGGGCGACGAGAGCGACCACCAGCAGCGTATGCATGAAGATGATCCACGATTCCAGCCAGTCCGCCTTCGGCAACAGCAGCGCCGGCATGGCGGTCACCAGCGTGGCGAGCCAGATGGCCAGCACCGCCTTCGGTACGCTCATACCGCGTCGCACGAGTCGATGCGAGAAATGCCGTCGATCGCCGCGCCAGAGTGGAACGCCGATTCGCCAGCGAAGGTAAAACACCGAAGCCGTGTCATACAACGGGACCGCCATCACAACCAGCGGCGAAAACACGCCGACCGGCCGCTGATTCTGATTGGGATCGACGAATGTCGTCAGGATGGTGAACACTGCGAGTAGGAGGCCGATGACGGTGCTGCCGGCGTCGCCCATGTAGATTTTCGCCGGGTGAAAATTGAACGGAAGAAAGCCCGCAAGCGCGCCGACAAGCAGCCAGCAGCAGGTGGGCACGAAGATCTGTCCCGATAGCATCGACGAGACGGCGAACACCGCCGCCGCGATGGCCGCGACGCCGGAAGACAGGCCGTCCATGTTGTCGAGAAAATTCATGGAGTTCGTCAGGGTGACGATCCAGAGGATCGAGAGGCCGATGGACAACGTCGCGTCGAGGTGCGAGAGAAGCCGCAGGTTGCACGCGATGACGAGAAACGCGGCGATTGCGAACTGAACGACGAACTTCAGCCCGGCGCCCAGCGGCCGCTTGTCGTCGATCACACCGAGGATGCACATGGCCGTCGCTGCGGCGCAGATGCCGAGTGCCACTGGGATTTTCGCGACAATTCCCGAGAGATGCGGAAGTGCGGCCTGCGGAATCCATGCCGGGGGCGACGTTGCGCACCACCATGCCACGAGCACGCCGAAGCTGATCGGTGCGACGACCGCCGCGGTGACGGCGATGCCGCCGCCGAGTGCAACGGGATCGCGGTGCCCCTTGTGTCCCCCGGGGCGATCGACGAATTCGTGCCTCAGCGACCATCGACGAACGATCGCGGTGCCGATTGCGCAAAGAATAAATCCGATCGGTGCGGCGAAGAGTGGTAGTGTTTGTTCGCTGATCACTGCAATCGTCGGCCGGTGTTGTTGAATGGAACACGTGGTTCGCGTGATTCACGCCGCCTCGGCGGCCCGGATGCTATTGAAACACCTGACTCAAGTCTATATGGTACGATCGACAACGATTGAGGGATTGGTGAAAAAGCAGCTTCGCGCACAGCTGAAAGCCTTGTTGAACAGCCTCTCTGAAGAGGCGATTCGGGAGAAGTCCGGCCGGGCCGCCCAACGGCTCTTCGCCGAGCCGGAGTTTGATCATTGCGAAGTGATCATGATTTATCTTTCGCTGACCCGCGAGGCGGATACGACGCCGATCGTGCTGCAATGCTGGCGGCGGCGCAAGCGGGTCTTGGCGCCGCAGGTGGGGTGGGAGAGCAACCAGATGGTGCCGGTCGAGATCAACAATCTCGACACCGATGTCGCCTCCACCGAGTATGGCATTCGCGAGCCGGTTCGCGGTACGCCGTTCCCGATTGAGTTGATCGATCTGGTGATCGTGCCGGGCCTCGGGTTCGATCCGAACGGCAATCGGCTGGGCCGGGGGCGGGGGTTCTATGACCGGTTTCTGGGCCGGCCGAAGTTCAAGGGCGTCATCTGCGGATTCGCGCTGGAGGAGCAGCTTGTCGAGAGCATTCCGGCGAGCGATCACGACGTGAAGATGCACATGCTCGTCACGGACGAGGCAGTGCGTCGATTCACTCGCTGACCGCGGGAGCGAGCCTCCCGGTCCGAATATGAGTTCACCGCCGAGTCGGGTTCGTTTCGCGCTTTCCGCCGCACATTTCGCAGGTTTCCAATGGTTGTCGCAGGCCCCGGCCGCCCTTGGCGCATGATGGGATGTCTGCAATGATAGGCCCGCCGCGGGCGTCGCCCCGATTCGATCGGGGGGCTGATCGCCGCGCAGGGTGAGTCACAGAGAGACGGATGCCGAAACAACCCACGAGGATACTGTTGGCGAAGATCGGACTCGACGGCCATGACCGTGGCGTGAAGGTGCTGGCCCGGGGCCTGCGCGACGCCGGCATGGAGGTCGTCTATACCGGTCTGTGGCAGACCCCGGCGACGGCCGCCAAGGCCGCGATCGAGGAGGACGTCGACATCCTCGGGGCGAGCTTTCACAGTGCCGCCCACATGACGCTCGTTCCCGTGCTCATTGACGAGTTGAAGAAGCTTGGACGATCCGACATTCCCGTGGTCATCGGCGGCATCATCCCGCCGGACGACGTGCAGGCCATGCGCGACGCCGGCGTTTCGCTGATCTTCGAAACCGAGGTCTCGCTGCAGAAAATCGTCACCGAGATCGGGGCGATGGCCGTCAAAGTCCACGAAGACCGCAAAAAGCTGGCCGCCTCGGGCGAAATTGATGCGTGGATCGCCGCGATGCAGAAGGGCGACCGCGTCGCGCTCGGTCGCGTGCTGACCTGGATCGAGGACGGGGCCTCGTCCGATGACCTGGCCCGAAGAATGCCCGCTTCGGATGGGAAAACTAAGGTCGTCGGGTTCACCGGCCCGCCGGGCGTCGGCAAGAGCACGCTCATCGGCCGGCTGCTCAGGGAACTTCGAAATCGGAACAAGACGGTGGCGGTCATCGCCGTCGATCCGGCCAGCCCGATCACGGGCGGCGCATTGCTGGGCGATCGGGCGCGAATGACGCTCAACGCGGGTGACGCCGGCGTGTTCCTGCGTTCCTCGGCGAGTCGCGGCCAGCTTGGCGGCGTGGCGCCGACGACCGGCGCGATGGTGGAGGTCATGCGCCGGGCGAATGTCGATGTGCTTCTGATTGAGACCGTCGGCGCAGGTCAGAACGATATTTCGATTCGCCAGTGGGCGAAGCCCCTGGTGCTGCTCATGATGCCGGGCGCGGGTGATTCTCTTCAGCTGGAGAAAGCCGGCGTCACGGAAGTGGCTGATATCTTCGTCATTAACAAGGCCGACATGCCGGGCGCCGACAAGCTGGCATCCGAGATTGTCGAGACCATGGGCTCGAACCGGCCGATTGTGAAGACCGTCGCATCCCACGGTAAGGGAATCGACGAACTGGCCGAGGTGATCCTGGGCGGAAAGTTTTAGTCCGGGCGACTGCCCGGCCGGCGGGACGCGACCACGCGGGAGCCGGCACATGCAGGATGTTTCGGCTCGCCCGGGTTTCAATTGCAACGTGAAGCACTGACAGGTGTCGTATGAAGATTCTCGCACTCGCGAAGTATGTTCCGGAGTCCACCGCGGCGATCAAGATCAAGGCGGACAGTTCCGGCGTTGATCCCGCCGGCGTCAAGTTCGTCATGAATCCGTTTTGCGAATTCGCGGTCGAGGCGTCGCTCCAGTTCAAGGAGAAGAACGCCGCGGCCGCAGCCGAGATCACGGTGATGACACTTGGTCCGGCGAATGCCGTCGATGTCATTCGAACCGCGTTCGCGATGGGCGTGGACCATGGCGTTCATCTCTGCGATCCGCTCTTCGACAGCCTGGACGATCTCGGCGTCGCGCGGGTGCTTGCGACCGCCATCAAGGACCAGAAGTTCGATCTGATTTTCGTCGGCAAGCACGCCATCGACTATGACCGCGGCCAGGTGGGACCGGCGCTCGCGGAACTGCTCGGTCTGCCGCACGTCGGCGCCGTGACGTCGATCGACTGGGGCGACGGCTTCAAATCCGCGACGGTTCGCCGGCGGATTGAAGGCGCCGAAGAAGTGGTGGAGGTGCAGCTGCCCGCGCTCTTCACGATCGACAAGGGCTACGTCGAGGCGCGATACCCGTCGCTGCCGGGCCTGATGAAGGCCAAGAAGCGGCCGGTAGATACGAAGACGGCCGCCTCGATGGGGCTCAGCGCGGCGGATCTCAGCGGTGACAACTGGACGACGAAGATGGACGGCTTCACGCCGCCGCCGCCCCGGCCGCCGGGTCGAAAGCTCGAAGGCGAGCCGGAACAGGTCGCGGCGGAACTCGTTCGCATTCTTCGCGACGAGGAGAAGTTGATCTAGCGAGTTTCGCGATGACGAGCGCCCCATCGCGGTCGCCCTGCTCCTGACGGAGCTGGGCTGAAGGAGGAGCCGCCGCGCGACTCCATCGTCTCGCGTCACGGCTCGTCATCATCGACCGCCACCTGCTCGGTGGCCATCCATGCCGCCGCACCCGCCATCTCGTCGAGTTCCTTCGCCGCGAGCAGGTGCTCCGCCTCGGATTCCTCATAGAGCGATGCCATTCCCCGATGTGTCTCCGCCATGACACTCATGACGACCGGGTCGCAGGGGGACAGCTCGTCCGCCTGCCGCAGGATTGAAAGTGCGGCGACGTAATCGCCCGTCGCCTTGTACGCCTCCGCGAGATTCACGTACCCATCGACGTCTGTCGGGTCGATCATGACCACGTATGAGAAGCAGCGGGCCGCGTCATAGGGCTTCATGTAGTCCATATAGACGGCGCCGAGGTTGTACCAGCCCGATGCGATGGACGGCTCCAGCGCCGTGAACGTCTCCCACGCCTCTCGGGCCTCCGAAAGACGGCCGTCGCGCTGGGCGACCGATGCCACGTTGTACCAGGCCTTGGCGTGTTTCGGATTCAGCTGAACGGCTTTTCGGAAATGGTCCGCCGCCTCGCCGTAGCGTGACGCGCGGGTGAGCATGACGCCGCGTGTGTACCATGCGTCGGCATCACCGGGCCTGAGCTTGAGATAGACCTGATAGGTCGCGAGCGCCTCGGTGTATCGACGCATCGCCATGAGTGCCTGCGCCTTGCCGCTGAGCGCCGAGAGGTTTTCAGGCTCGCGATAGAGGATGCGATTGAAAGTGTCGATCGCCAGATCGGGAGCGCCGTCATTCAGGCGGCTCCAGCCCTCGTAGTGGCGTGCGACCGTCGTGCCGCCGAGGTTGCTTCGCAACCGGACGGCCTCTTCATCCATTCGCAGCGCGACGTTCGCGACCGCGGACTTCGAATCGGCGATCCACCGGCGAATCACTCGGTTCCGCGGGGGCTGCCTTTCTACATCGTTTGGGGTGGTCTCCGGCGAGAGGGTGATTGAGATTTCCTTCAGAGCCGTCGTCGAGGCAGCCGTGGCCGAACCGGAGGCGTCCTGCGCGGGGTTCCTGGAAAACTTGTGAAGCGTCTCCGGCGGCGGGAGGAAGATTCGACTGCGAAGGTCGCGCTCGACCAGCGCGGTCAATTCCGGATCGGAGAGCGCATCGCGGCGCGCGATCGACTGTGCACGGGGATCCTCGGCGGATTCCGAGTATTTCACATAGCCCCAAAGGCCGGCCAGGGCGAGGCCGAAGGCCAGGAGCGTGATCGGCATGAACCATCCCTGCTTCACGCCGAACATGGTCCGAGCCGCGGCGGTCTCTGTCAATCAGAAATAGCCGGAACTCGATGGCCGCCCGCCGATCGCATTGAGGGATGCTGGTTGAGGAGCTGGGCTGGGCAGACTGGGTCGCGATGCCGGACGCCCGCCCGCTGCGGGTTCGTTCGGCCGCTTCGGCCCATAACAAGAGATGCAAAGAGCATGTTCAGACGAGTAAGAAACTCGGCCCGCTGCTCTTTGCGATCTTCTTCCCCACCGGCGATCGGCCGCGGCTTTGGACCACTGCACCGAACGCCAAGTGATTATTTCATTCTAACGTCGGCGACGCGCTGGATAAACCATGGTGCATCTCGGGTCCGAGCGCGTTTATCAAGCTTTTCGACGCTGCTGTTTGCTGTTTCACCGCCTTGGCCGCGCCCGGGCTGCCGCGATAGGATGAGACCTCATGGCACAGCGTTTCTGCATTCTCGGCACCGCAGGGCACATCGATCACGGCAAATCGGCCCTGGTGGTCGCCCTCACCGGCACCGATCCGGACCGGCTTCCGGAGGAGCGGGCCCGCGGCATGACCATCGAGCTGGGATTCGCGCACTGCCTGCTGCCCGGCGACGGGACCGATGAGCCGCTCGATGTCGGCATCGTCGACGTCCCCGGCCACGAGCGGTTTATCCGCACCATGGTGGCCGGTGCGACGGGGGTGGACCTCGCGATGCTCGTTGTGGCGGCGGACGACGGCGTGATGCCGCAGACCCGTGAGCATGTTGAGATTCTCGACCTGCTCGGGCTCGATCGCGGGCTGATCGCGATTTCCAAGTGTGACATGGTGACTCCGGAGCGGGTGGATGAAGTTCGGGCGGAGATTGCCGAAGTCGCCCGGCACACGGCGCTGAAATCATGGCCGATCGTGGTGACTTCCGCGAAAACGGGCGCGGGGCTCGATGAAGTGCGACGTCGGATGCGCGAGGTGCATCTCGAATCCCGGGGTCGGGCGGAGAGTGAGATCTTCCGGCTGGCGATTGATCGGGTTTTCACCATTCACGGCCGCGGCACGGTGGTGACGGGATCCGTTCTGTCGGGCCGGATCGCAGCCGGCGCGCCGCTGGAATTGCAGCCCGACGGGGCTCCGTGCAAGGTTCGCGAGATTCAGTCGCATGGGGCAGTTGTGGAGAATGCCGGCGGCGGGCAGCGCGCGGCGCTGAACCTGACCGGCGTTGAGAAGGAAAAGATAGACCGCGGAATGGAACTCGCCACACCGGGGTATTTGACGGCCTCGCGCTATGTCGACGCCCGGGTTCGAATCCTCGGGCGCTTTGAGACGCCGTTTGCTTCGCATCAGCGGGTGCGGGTGTCGATCGGAACGACCGA
>CALLKH010000435.1 GCA_938008425.1 uncultured Planctomycetaceae bacterium
CCGCTCTTCGCGATCAATCACCAGCTCTACGTTTATCTCTCCAGCAGCACGACGAATGAAATCACCACCGGCGTCGACGAAATCGCCGATCATCGCGTCGTTCGATTTGATGCATCGGGCGATGTCGCGACCGGCTCGGGCGAGGTGATCATCTCGCTTCCCGGCGCGGGGCCCGGTAATCACAACGGCGGCGCGATTCGATTCGGGCCCGACGGCAAGCTCTTTGTCTCGATCGGCGATCTGGCGAGTTCGAGCAATTCCCAGGATCCGGCGGCGCTGCCCGGCAAGATACTTCGCTACAACGACGATGGCACGGTGCCGAGTGATAATCCCTTCGGCGCCGCAGATCCTGTCTTCGCGATGGGCATTCGCAATACCTTCGGTCTCGCCTTTGATGCCGACGGCCGGCTCTTCGGCAACGAGAACGGTTCGTTCAATCATGACGAGGTGAATCTCATCGAGGCGGGCATGAACTACGGCTGGCCCGATGTGCATGGCGACGCGGACGACATGCTGGGGGATCCCATCGGCGAGTCCAACTTCGCGGCGGCCCGGGCAAACTATCGCGACCCGCTGGTGGACAAGTCCGACGGCAGCGTGGGCGCGGCGGGCATCGCGGTCATCCCGGATGACACATACGGCGCGGGTTTCACGGGCCAGATTCTTTACGGCGAGTATGGGAATCGGCGGATCATGCGGATCGCCGTGAACGCGAACGGCGAGCGCGATGGCGCAGCGGAGGTGTTCGCTGACGGGCTTCCTTCGCGCGTGCAGGGCATGGATTTCGCCCCCGACGGAACCCTTTGGCTGGCGACCGAAAACGCCGTTATCAGACTGGTTCCCGATAATGGCAACTAGACCGGCCCCAGATGCCCAAGGGATGCGGGGACGCCTGAAGAATATGTGACCCCGTCCATCGGCCCGTTCTTGAAGCGGGTCTCGCGGACCCATATACTTGATCAACATGGGGGAGGTGGTCCGCCGTCGGCGTTCCCTTCCGGTTATTCGATATTCTGCCATCAGGAACGCGATTCACGGATCGGACCGACAATCCCTTCCGAATCGCCTAATCGCCCGTTGTACGACGTCGATGCGAAACCAGATTCTCAGAACCGTTTTGTGGCTGGCACTCCTTGCCGCCGCGATTTCGCCAAGGTTTGCCCATGCGGCCGACCTGCTGGCGATTGACTTTGACGGCGTTCTTTACGACATCGATCAACTGACGGGCGCGGCCTCGAATCCGAGGGCATCGGGGGTTTACAGCCTCAGCGGTCTTGCGTTCGCCCCACAGCACGGCCTTCTGGCGCATGACGCGGCGACGAACAACCTGTTCCGGCTCAATCGATCAAACGGCGCGGCCACGAACATCGGCTTCATCGGGATCGACGTGACCGAGGGCGATCTTGCCTTCGATCCGATTTCGGGCCAGCTCTATGGCACTCAATCGACCGGCGGCGACCGGCTCTACACGATCAATCCGACGACGGGACTCGGCACCATTGTCGGCACTATCGCGCAGAACGCCGACATCTCCGGTATGGCGTTCGACGCATCGGGCACGCTCTGGGTGCTCGACACGGCCGCCTTTCCGCAGACCCTCTACACCGTCAACCCGCTGACGGCCGGCATCATCAATTCGTATTCGCTCATCGGCGATACGCTCGGTTCGACCGCCGGCATGTCGTTCGACCCGGACACGGGCTGGCTGTACATCGTTCACGGCGATCAGTTCGCGGCACCGGGGACGAACAAGCTCTATTTCATGACCGACCCGACGGGCGGTTTTCTTCGGGAAGTCGGCCTTACCGGTGTGACACAGGGATTTTCCGGGCTGCTATTCATTCCTGAACCCGGCACGCTCGCCCTGCTGTTCGTCGCGGGGTCCTGCTTGATTCGACGGCGGCAGCGCTGAATTCTCGTCTTC
>CALLKH010000436.1 GCA_938008425.1 uncultured Planctomycetaceae bacterium
GTTCCATCACCGCGGAGGACAATTCGGTCACTTTCTGATGCTCTTCCTTGATCCATTTCGCGAGCTTGTCCGGATTCATCGCGACACCTCCTCATGCATGAGCGTTCCCCGCTGGATCATAGCCGGTGAGACGCCCATGCCGCCAGAGAAATCCGCCCGTCAGCCGCGCGTACCCACTAAACCGTGGCTGCCACGAGATTCAGAAGGTCGGTATCCGTGATGATACCAATCGCGCGTTCACCCTCGATAACCGGCAGGCAGCCGACGCGCGCTTCGATCATGGAGCAGAACGCCTCGCGCACCGGCCTGTTCCCATCGATCGTTCGCACGGGATGAGACATGATTTCGATGATGCTGAATTCATCGAGAAAGGCTTTGCGGCTCGCCTCGGCCTGGCTGTCGAGCATCGACTCCGTTCCACACGCCCTTCGAAGGTCGCGATCCGACACCGTTCCGATGATCATTCCGCCGGACTCGACGAGCATGTGGCGAATATGTTTCTCCTTCATGGTTCGCGCAACGCTGGACGCCGTATCGCGCGGACCGACTGCCAATACACCGGCATGCATGTGCCGTCGTGTCATGTCGTTCAGAAAGCCACACGCCTGCGCGAGCGATTCGTTCTCGATGCACGACCGGAGAATATCGAGCCGGGTGACGATTCCAGCCAGTTTTCCCTTTTTCAGAAGCGGAATCGCATGGATCTTTCGCCGTGCCATGATGCCGGCGGCCGCAGGAACGGAGTCGTCGACATCGAGGCAAATCGCCGGCGTCGACATCACCTCTTTCACCCGTCTCGGGCCGACAATCTCGTTTCCGGAATCGTCGGTGGTTCGTTCAATCTCCAGCATCCAACCCACCGCGATCAGGATGTCGCGATCCGAAACCATTCCCACCACCGCGCCGTTGTCAACCACCGGAAGATGATGAATGAGATACTCCTCCATCTGACAAATCGCGGTATCCAGCGACTGAGACGGAGTGACGGTATGAACCCGGACAGTCGAGATGTCTCCGAGCTTGATCATGAAATCTCCGAGCTCCAAGTGGTCACGCGAACTTCACGCAGCGGGCGTCTGACATTCGCGAAAGGAAACCGGTCCAGACGCGCGCATCACGACCGACCGCAATGACACGGCCGCGTGTTTCCATACCCGGATTCCAGCAGTTTCTGTGCCAGCGACTGGAACGGCACTGGTCAATCCGCAGACTGATGTGTATCCGGCTCAGATCGGAATTGAAGAAAGCCGCCCCAAGAGCGGTGAGACGCAGCCCGGGCCCAGAAGAGAGCGGCTCACAATACTCCGCCCCGTTCAATCCTCAAGAACACCCTGTCGAACCAGCTCCCGTTCAATCGTCTCGATAATCATCGGGTAATAGGTGTCGAGGGCGCAGTCGAGCCCCTCCCGGCAGGGACAATACTTGTGATCATCCTCATGGTCGCACGCCGCGCACACCTGGTCGCGAAGCACCGTCAGATAGGGTTCCACTCTTGGAGAGTGTGTCCCGCGAACGATCTCAACGATCTGATCCAGATTGCTGAACAGCGAACAGGGTCGGTCCTCCGGCAGGCTGCACGTATGCTGTCGCGTGAACCGGACGCAATTCGGGCAGATCGATTTCCGCAGCCGCGAATCAATTGAATCGAGGTCGATGCCCATGATCCTCTTCCTTTCTACGCCCGTGTGCCGTGCGCGAATGGGGCCTGCTCGACGATAGCGCTGCCGTATTGCGACGGCTCACGCAATCGGTCAGCGTACCGCTTCAGCAGGTCGCGCGCGCATAGAATGCCAACGACGTGGCTGCCGACCACGACCGGCAAAGCACCGAAACGGGATTCGCAGAGAATGTCGATCGCGTCCGTGATCGGAGTGGCCGGCGTGACCGTCACCGGTTTGGGCGTCATCACGTCTTCAACGATCAGGCGGGGAATGGTCTTCGCCCCGGCCGCCAGCACGCGCCGAACATCCTGGTCGGAGATGATGCCGACGAGCGCATTCGATTCATCAACCACCGGCACCTGGAAAATTCCGTGATGCTCGAATACTTCCATCAGCTGCATCAGCGGTTCGCGGCGATCAACGCAGTAAGGCCTCGGCGTCATGAAATCGGCGACTTGCATGGTTGCTACTCCCTTCTCGTCGAACAGCGAGCGTCCGTGCAGCTGAAGCACCGCATATCGGCCGCCGATTTTTTCAACGCCGAGTCGTGCGGTGCCCCAGCAGCTAAAGAAAGACCGACAGAACTCACAGCAAGAGCCGTGCCACAGCCCGATGATTTGATCAGGAAGACGCCCATTCACCCGAGGCCGCGTGGCGAGTGGGGCAATCTGAAGCCCGGTCGCCATTGGCCGGGCAATATTCAGGTCCCCACGTCCGCTTCTCAGGCTGGACAACCAGTGGCGACACCGATCTGGAGCCCGTCACGGAAACAGCGATAACGCCGTTGCGCATCGCAGTGGGAATTGCCGCAGGACCAGTGTCGAACTTTACTCAGCCCGCCGGGGTGGTAGATCAGGACAAAAAAAAACGCGACCGACAAGTCTCGTCGGTCGCGCTTTCCTTTTGGAAAATTTGTCGATGCAACACGCCCTCGCAGCGGCATACGCCACGACCATGGCACGATGCAATTCAGGACGTTCTACTTGACGAGAATCGCGTCCTTCGCCTGCTTCGCGATGCGGAACTTCACCACCGTCTTGGCCGGAATCTTGATCGCCTCGCCCGTCGCCGGGTTTCGGCCCATTCGCGCCTTTCGCTTCACAAGCACCAGCTTGCCGATGCCGGGAATCGTGAATCCGTTCTTGGCCTGCTTGTAGGCCGTGTCAACCAGCGTGTCCATGAACGCCACCACCTGTCGACGGCTGAGCTCATTCTGCTCGGCCAGGTGGCTCACAAGTGCGGACTTGGTCATCTTCTTCGACTGGGCCATGGGCGACTCCTTCTAATGGGTACCTTCCGTGGCGGTCGCGCTCCGAGCGACCCTTGACGCGGAATCTACCCATGGAGATCGGCGGAATTCGCCGAATCACCCCAGTTTTATTGACTTTTTGGTGAGGCGTCGCGAAATCGCCCGGCCGGCACGCTTATTTCGACTTGCGTCCATACACCCACGCCACCTCGAGCGGACCCCGCCGAACCGTGAAAACAGGCGAAAAACCCGCATTCAGCTCATCCATGGGCGGGGAATCCGGCGGACGATCGTGATAACCAAGCAGATTGTTGATGTGAACCAGGACGTAGTCCGCATTGTAGATGGCCGGTCGTGATGGAACGACATCGGATGCCGCGGTGACGCCTCGCGGCACGAACATGAACGGCGGCTCCTCCGGCAGAACAGCGCTGACGATGGCATCATCCCAGACGTAACTGACGACGCGAGCGCCGTCGGGAACATTGCCCGGCGTCAAACACCATTGAACAATCGATTCCACACCGTCGCCCGGCGTCTGGATCAGATTGCGGCTGCCCCGGCACTCAGCGCCCAGCCATGTCCAGTCCAGCCGCTCGCCGAGAACATTCGCGCCGAACATCTGAAAGTTCGGGTACGACCCTCTGACTTCGACCCCGAGATACACGAAGCCGGCGACGAGCGACAACAACCATCCCGCAAAGACCGGCACCGACTTCGCGGCCGCCGCCCTCTGCGTGACGCCGCATATGGCCGCCGCCAAAAGAATCATGATGAGCGGGTAGACCGGCATCAGGTAATAACTCTGTCGAAGCGGCAACACTGTCAATGCGATGACATAAGCCGCGATGGTCAGGCTGCAGGGCCGCCATCGTCCTTCACCGCGCTCGCCAACAAACATGGCGAAGACAAGCGAGCAGATGGATAGAATCCCAAACGGCAGCGTCATCTTGAACAGGACAATGCCCGAATAGAGCCGCAGATGATGGCCCGCCTTTGCGAACGGGTACTCATGATCCCACGTCGCCGCGCGAACCAGAATTTCCTTCGCGATCGACGGATCGAGAAGATGAACCGGCATGAACACAAAGAAAGCGCAGACCG
>CALLKH010000437.1 GCA_938008425.1 uncultured Planctomycetaceae bacterium
CCTAAGCGCCGCTTTTTTCTCGTCTGCGGCTGGATTGCAGCGTTGGTGTTCGTGCTCATCTGGGCCGGTTCGACCTTCAATCGATTCTCTTGGACCCTTCGCAGCCGCTGGGGACTCATCGACGTCTCACTCAGCCAGGGCGCCTTCGTGGTCGACTGGTCGAAAGGCGTCCAGTTCGTCAACCACGAGCATGATTTCGAGCACAAGCGAATCAAGTTTCGGCCGATGCGCGACTGGGGGAAGAACTTCGGCTGGCAGTACGTTCAATTTACCCAGGGCCTTGAGGGCATGGTCGGGAGCCTTCAGTTTTCCATGCACCTCGGTGCGCCGGTCGCACTGATTGTTCTGCTGACGCTCTACCACCGGCGCCAGATTCGTCGATTGTTCCCCGATGGCTGCTGCCCGGAGTGCGGGTACAACCTGACCGGGGCGCAGCACGAGAAGTGCCCCGAATGCGGCACTGAATACAACGAGCAGGCGCTCCGCCGGGCCGGCCGCAGGGTGTGGTTCGCGCGAATGCGGCTTGCGACGCTCGCGGTGATGCTTGCCGCCGCCGGCGTGGGGACCATTGCGATGTTTGGAGAGAACTCCAGGCCGCCCGCGCGAAGTGGATCGACCGCACCGGGAGGAGGGGCGGCATCGGGCGCCAATTGGTCATCGCCGCGCTATTCGATCGGGCCCTCATTCACCAGGCGCTCCCCCGATAGCCCTCCGGCGCCCTCACCCATCGTGAAGGCTCGGCAGTATCTCGAAGCCGAGGGGATTGACACCTACGACGCGCCCGCACAGTCGATGCCGGCGAAGACCGGAGACACCGTCGTCGTCGGCCCGCTGCCTGACGGAACTTTTGCGGTCGTTTGTCTCAGTGAAACGCTGGGCCGAACCCGCTTGATCCTCACGCAATATGAATTGTCGATCCTCACGGAGGCTCGTTTATTCGAGCCGCTCCTGCTTGATCAAGTGGCATCGAACCTTGCGAGAATGCGGGGGACATCGTTGCTTCAAATCACTTCGGCAGGGCCGAATGCCGACCCGGCCCAATCGAGAAGGCTCATCGCACAGTTGCGTGAGCTGGATCCGGAGAGTCTGATCGCAAGGAAGCTGATGGAGCGGCTGCCGGAGAGCGAGAGTGAAGCGCTGAAGAGTGTCTCCGAAGTTGCCGTCGCAACCGATTCCGGAAATGATCAAAACGCAAGCTCGACCGAGGACCTCGGTGCTCCATTGTTGATTCCTTGATCTCGCGCCTGATCGAAATCGGCCGATAAACCCGTCGCCCGCTTCCAACCCCGACGTTTCGCAGGCACGGCATCCATAGTATGCTTCCCCCGAATACAATAGAGATCGAGTTCACGTGTCCGGAGCGCCCCATCGTGCCGCATGTCCGAAGGCATCGCCAAAGATTCTTTTCGAGTTCGTACCGGCGGATTGTCTCGACGATCGCGCGCACCGCGCTATGTGCGATCGGTCTCGCGTCCATGTTCATCCTCCCCGCCTGTTACGACCCCAACGAACTCCGCGACTTCTCCCCCCTCGATCTGATCTTCAATATCCAGCCGGTTCCCACGCCGCCGCCCATCTTCGGCATTCCATTTCACGCGGAGGAACAAATCTTCACCGACATCCCCGGCAAGGTCGGCCACCATGCCGCTTCCATCACTGCTTTTGCCGATGGCCGTCTCCTCGCCGCCTGGTATTCCTACGCCGGCCCCGAGGAACTCGACCGCGCCGAGATCTTCACCGCCTCGCGCGGGTTCTTCGACGCCGAATGGTCCGACCCCGAGCTTCAGGTCTCGCGCGATCAGCCGGTCGGAAACCCCGTCCTCTTCGCCGAACGCGAGGAGCTCTGGCTCTTTTACGCCGTCGCCCCGATCGGCTGGAGCAGCGCCCACATCGAATTCAAACGCAGCAGCGACCGCGGCGCGACCTGGTCCGCCCCGAGGGAAATCCCCGGCCCGCTCGGCTCCAACGTTCGCTACGCGCCGATCCGCCTGCGCGACCGCCGCCTGCTTCTGCCGGCCTACGACGACCTGTACAAACGAACGCTCTTCTTCGCCTCTGACGACGGCGACAACTGGCAGCTTCAACCCATCGTCGCCTCGCCGGATGAGGCCAAGCCGATTCAGCCCAGCGTCGTCGAGCTCGACACCGGCCGCCTGCTGGCCGTCATGCGAAACACGGCGAGCGACTGGCTCTGGGTTATGGCGTCGGATGACACCGGCAAGACATGGTCCCGCCCGAACGACAGCGGCTTTCCAAACCCCGGCAGCGCCGCGGCACTCTTTCGGCTCGCCAACCGCCACCTCGTTCTCGTTTACAACGACAGCCCCACCGAAAGACGGCCGCTCACCATCGCCCTCTCCACCGACGACGGCCGCACATGGCCGTTCCGCCGCGTGCTGGCGGACGGTGAAGAGTCGTACAGCTACCCGGCCATCACCCAGACGCCGGACAATCTCATTCACGTCGTCTACACCGTCGCCCGCCGGACGATTCGACACGCCGCGTTCAACGAGGCGTGGATCGTCCGCTGACGGCATTAGAACACCCTACCGCCCCGATCGCCGAGCGCAAAGCCAATCGCTGGCAAGTCTTGTGGATTGCCCCTGAAGCATGGCGTCTTCCACTGCCGAAGCCTTGACATTGGCACTGCCGATGACTAGCATTCGCGATCGGTTCGGTCAGTTTCCACACAATCAGATTCACGCGGCCCGATTCCTGGGCTGAATCACTGGGCCCCGCACAGACCGGCCGACAGCGTCGGGCAGCTGTAATCGGAACTCTGAGGACGGCTTATTGGATCATTCGCATCCGCAAAAGTCCGACCCATTCAGGAACGTTCGGGAGGGCCTTTAGCGATTCAGCGCCGAAAGGCCGACCATCGGGCAGCAAAAGGAGAGAGCATGTCAGCGCGCCACCCAACCCGATTGTTATGGAGAGTCCTCGCCGGAGTCGCCGCATCTATGGCCTTGATATGCACATCAACGGCCTGGGCCGATCCTGGCGAAGTGCGTAAGGTGCTGATCTATACCGATCTGACGCCGGGAGCGCTGCCGCATGCGCGAGCCGGCTATCAGACGGCGCTCTTGGTCGGCGCGGAGCCGACCCTTGTGACGACGCCTCAGGACTTTGAATCCCAACTGGTTGCAACAAACTGGAATGAAGTGGCGGTGGCGGTGAAATGGCAGGCGCAGGAGCCTTCATCACTCGGTGCACTGCGAACGTTCTCCGCAGCCCATCCAAGTGCATTCATCATGCTTTCGGCGTGGCATGACAACGGCAAGGCGGTTCCGTCCGATGAGGCCGTCTTCGCAACGACGGCCCAATCCGTCTGGGCCTATGGCACCACCAACACGGGGTACATCTGGGCCAAGTCCGATGATCGGCAGGATCCCCGACGTGAAACCGGTCTGCTCTGGCCCAGCTTCGTGGATGTGACGCCGGCGGACCCTGAGGCTGAGTGGTATGTCACCTCCGCCACCGCCTACGTCCAGGATCAGACGCCGGCTTCCCAGCCGACCACCCAGCCCAATGACGAAAAGATTCCCGATCCCATCTGCGTCGCCCAGGCGATGGTCACCTGCTTCACCGATCTCGTCGGCTGCTTCAACGATCGAGCCGAGATGGAGACGAATTGCGATAAGGTTCACGGCCCCCTGGCGCCAGAGCCTGATCCTGAAAAATTCGCCAAGTGCATGCAGGACGCGGCCGATGGGTACAAGGAATGCAACTCGTCCAAGCTTCGCCTCTACAAGAGCCGCGTCAGCCGGTGCCCGAAAGTCCCGAAGCCGCAGCCGCAGGAGCCTTGATGTTGAGGCGCCCGGAGCATCGCAGGCGCAGCCTCAGGCCCCGACGATCCGAAATTCACGTTACTGGTTAATGTTGGCCTTCACGATCGACGCGTTTCGCTTCCACATGCGAAGCATCGCCCGTTCACTCGCCTTGCCGGCCTGCGCCGCGCGAAATGCGTCCTCGTCCCAGGACTCGATCTCGCCTAGCGCCGGATATGCCGCATCGATGGCATCTTCCGGCGCGACGCGAAGCCCCTCCTCGCGCGTCTCCGGCGCTCGCTTGTTGTAGGGGCACACATCCTGGCAGATGTCGCATCCGTACAACCAGTCCCCCATTTTCGCTACGAGCGCCGGATCGATCTCTTTTCGATACTCGATCGTCAGGTAGGAGATGCACCGGCTCGCGTCCATCTCATAGGGCTTTGGAAAGGCCTGCGTCGGGCAAGCATCCAGGCATCGCGTGCAGCTTCCGCAGTGGTCCGTCACCGGCGGGTCGGCCGTCAGATCCAAGTCGGTGATGATCTCCCCCAGGAAGAAATTCGACCCCTGATCCTCGTTCAAGATCAGTGTGTTCTTCCCGATCCACCCCACCCCCGCAGCCGCCGCGAGCTCGCGTTCCGTGATCGCCGATGTGTCCACGCAAATCTTATATCGAAACTCCCCCCGATGATCCCAGGTTCCCCGGCTCTTCTCATCCCACTGCTCGCCAGCCGCATCGCGCGGATTTTGATCAGGTGGTACCGTCGATTCGCCCGCGCCCGCCGACTGCATCTGGGCCCGCTCCCGCGCGAGCGAATCGACCAGCGCGCGGAGCTTCGACTTCATAATCCCGTGATAGTCTTTCCCCCACGCATACATTGCCACCCGGCCGCGCGGCTCGTCTGTCGGCTTCACCGGATGCGGCTGGCCGTAATTCAGTCCGACGACGATCACGCTCCGGGCCCACGGCAACCAGGCGCTGACATCCACTCTCGACCGCCGATGACGGTGGAGATAGCCCATCGTTCCCGCGTTTCCGGCCGCGAGCCAGCTATCGAAGTACGCAGCGCGCGGCATCGGGCCGGCAGTGCCGATTCCGCACAAATCGAAGCCCGCGCGGCTCGCCAGATGCTTGATGCGCTCGCTCAAAGTCTTTGATTCGCTATTCATCGGCTTCGGTTTGACACGCGCCCACACTCATCCTAAATTGCATCCCCCAAGTATCTTACAGGCACCCCGTCGGTCAAGGATTCCCGAGCATGTTCAATTTCGATTGGT
>CALLKH010000438.1 GCA_938008425.1 uncultured Planctomycetaceae bacterium
CCAGTCGAACATCGAACACCGCGTCCTGATCGTTCAAATCCGACGCCAGCGTCGCCTTCACATCGAGACGCGTGTCATCGACGAACGACCGGCCGGCCGTCACGCGCGTTCGCGAGAGAAGCCGGGCCATGTTCTCGCCGTTAATCTCCCACTTCGTGATAACCTCGGTGACGTCAAGCGAGCCCTGCACGCCGTCGCCCTGCTTCTCGATCACGACGCGACCCTGCGGAATCTCGACGCGGATCGTCCGCACGTCGGTGAGGTCGATCAAATCGGTCTTGGTTTCAACGTTCGACGCGCGGGTGTCGATCGGCTCATCAATCGGAAAGCCGTCGTCCGGAACCGGCGTAAAGTTGATGCCGCAGGACGAGCCCGCCAGCACCAGGGCAAAAACCGCCGAGTATTTCCGTAGTCTGGTTACCACCGCCCAACTCCTTTCGGGACAACGCGAGATCATGCGCAGGCCTTGTGCATTGCTTATCGGAAAGACATCGTGTTGAATTGCAGTCGGCCGGAGGCGGGAAGGTCCAATAATCCAGCTCGGTCTCCCGACGCTAGAATCCCGGGTATGGGAGAAGACACATGAATTACGGCTCCTACACCCCTCCGAATTACCCGACCCCGCCCAGGCCGCCGACGCGACTCCCGCTGCTCATCGGCGTGCTCGTCGGCCTGTTTGGCGGCTGGATTCTCACCCGCGAAGTCGGCCAGCGCGTTCGCGCCATCGACGCCCAGCCGCGAACGGTGGCGCCGCGGGCCGATCTCACCAACCAGGAAAAATCCACGATCGCTCTCTTCGAGAACGTCGCCCCCTGCGTCACCTTCATCACCAGCCAGACCAGCGTTCGCGAGCAGTTTGGATTCAGCATCTACGAGATCCCGCAGACCGGCGCCGGCTCCGGTTTCGTCTGGGACTCCGACGGCCACATCGTCACCAACTATCACGTCATCGGCGGCGCTCAGAGCGTCCGCGTGACACTGGCGGACCACTCGACGTGGAACGCCTCGTTCGTCGGCGCGGCGCCGGACAAGGATCTTGCCGTCATTCGCATCGACGCGCCGGCCGGACGGCTCTATCCGATCACCGTCGGCTCATCAAACGATCTCCGGGTGGGCCAGAGCGTCTTCGCGATCGGCAATCCATTCGGACTCGACCAGACGCTCACCACCGGCGTCGTCAGCGCCCTCGGTCGAACGATCTCTTCCGTCAACGGCCGCACGATCGACGGCGTCATCCAGACCGATGCGGCCATCAACCCCGGCAACAGCGGCGGCCCGCTGCTCGACAGCGCCGGGCGGCTCATCGGCGTCAACACGCAAATCGTGAGCAAGTCCGGCGCCAGCGCGGGCATCGGATTCGCCGTGCCGGTCGATACGGTCAACGAAGTCGTGCCGCAGCTCATCGCCCACGGCCGTGTGATTCGGCCGCAGATGGGTTTCACGCCGCTGAGCGAGGACCTGGCGCGACGGGTCGGCATCAAGGGCGTCATCATTCAGAGTGTGCGCGAAGGAAGCGGCGCGGATGAGGCCGGGCTTCGCGGCTTCCGGCATGGCCGGGATGGTGAATTTGAGATGGGCGACATCATCCTGAGCGTGAACGGCACCCAGACGCCGTCGCTCGATGCGCTGCTCAATCTTCTCGAAAAGCAGAAGCCGGGCGATGTGGTCACCGTTCGCTTCCTTCGAGAAGGTGAGGAAAGAACCGCAAAGGTTCGGCTGGATTTGCCGGAGGACGCCGGACGCTGACGGCCGCCTGGGGCCGCGGCGCACCGCCGCCTGCGTGACCGAAAGGTCCGGATATCGCGGCGAAGACCGGCCGGCAGGCTCGAATGCAGGCGAGGCGTCGTTTCCCGCGGCCGGCCGGGCCGCGGCGGGCGAGTGTTTCGCAAGGGTCGGAAAACCGATATCATCCGGCGTTTTCACGCAATCCGGGCGTCCCGGAGCGGACGCCGACGTGTCGGAGGATCATTTCGTGAGATGTGTGTGTTGCGTCGCCCTTGCGGCGCTTTGGTTCACGAGCGCGGCGACGGCCCAGGAGCGGCCCCGCGCATTCGTCGGTGCAAGGCTGATACCGATTTCGCAGCCCGAGATTCCCGACGGCGTGCTGGTCATCCAGCGCGGCAAGATCACCGCGATCGGCCCGAAGGACTCGGTCGAGATTCCCGAGGGCGCCGAACAGATCGACGCCTCGGACAAGGTCATCATGCCCGGCCTCGTCTGCACCCACAGCCATGTCGGCGGCGGCTGGGGCGGCGATCGCAGCGGCGCGATCCATCCCGACTGCCGAATTCTCGACTCCATCAACATTCGCGATTCCGGCCTTCAGAAGGCCCAGGCCGGCGGGCTCACCACGCTCAATGTGATGCCGGGCTCCGGACACCTGCTCAGCGGGCAGACCATCTACGTCAAGCTCAAGGACGGCCGAACCATCGAAGACCTCGCCATTCGAAGCGACGCCGGAGAAATCCTCGGCGGCATGAAGATGGCCAACGGAACCAACTCCCGCGGCGATTCGCCCTTCCCCGGCACGCGCGGCAAGGCGGCCGCCATGGTCCGGTCGCAGTTCATCAAGGCGCAGGAATACAAGCGGAAGCTGGCAGAATCCGAGAATGATCCCGACAAGCGGCCGGAGCGCGACCTGTCGATGGAGGGCCTCGTCGACGTCCTCGAAGGCCGTCGCGTCGTTCATTTCCACACGCATCGCCACGACGACATCATTACCGCCATCCGACTCTCGAAGGAATTCGGCTTCAAGCTCGTGCTTCATCATCTCAGCGAAGGCGACATGGTGGCCGAAGAGATCGCCGCTTCCGGCGCAGGCTGTTCGATCATTCTGGTCGACAGCCCGGGCGGAAAGCTCGAGGCCCAGAACCTGATGTTCGACACCGGCGCGGTGCTCGAAAAGGCCGGGGCGCTGACGGCATTTCACACCGATGATCCGATCACCGACTCGCGGCTCTTCCTGCGGATGGCAGCGCTGGCGGTGCGCGGCGGCATGTCGCGGGTGAAGGCGCTCGAGGGGCTGACGATCGCCCCGGCGCGAATGATCGAACTCGATCAGCGCATCGGCTCACTGGATGTCGGCAAGGACGCGGACTTCATCGTTCTCACCGGCGACCCGCTCAGCGTTTACACCAAGGTCCTGCTCACCTACGTCGAGGGCAAGAAGGTCTTCGATCGTAGCAACGCCAAGGATCGGCTCTACGCCGTCGGCGGCTACGGCGCGGGCGTGGACCACATCATGATCATGTGCTGCCACGAAGATCACGACCATCAATCGGAGGGCCACTGATGTCCCGCACCAACGCCCTGCTGATGACGGCCGTCGCAAGTTTCGCATCGCTGTATCTGTCAGCGCCTGCACAGGCTGAAGCGCTCGCCATCAAGGGCAAGACCGTCTACACGATGGCCGGCCCGCCGATCGAGGACGGCATGGTGTTCATTCGCGACGGGAAGATCGAGGCGGTCGGAAAGGCGGCCGACATCGATCTGCCCGAGGGCTGCCGGATCATGGATGCCGCAGTGGTGACACCCGGCCTGATCGACGCCCACAGCACCGTCGGGCTCACCGGCTATCTGAACCAGCGACAGGACCAGGAGCAGATCGATCACTCCGAGCCGATCCAGCCCGAACTTCGCGCCCTCGACGCCTACGACCCGCAAGAGCGCCTCATCGAATGGGTGCGCGGCTTCGGCATCACCGTGCTCAACACCGGCCACGCCCCCGGCGAGGTCATCAGCGGCCAGACCATGATCGTCAAGACGGCGGGCAAGACCGTGGATGAAGTCGTGATGATTCCCACCGCCATGATCGCCGCGACGCTCGGCGACGGATCGGTCAAGGGCGGCGGCCGGGCCCCGGGCACGCGGTCGAAAGCGGTCGCGATGCTGCGGGCCGAACTGATGCGGGCCCAGGCCTATCTGAAGAAACAGGAGGCGGCGGAGAAGTCGGCAACCAGCGCCCCGGCGGAAGCGCCGGCGAACGGCGAATCCACCGACCCTGCTTCGGCGAAGGGCGAGCCCCCGTCCGGCGGCGCCCCCGACCCGACCTCAGCGACCACCGGCCCCGCTGATCCAAATGCGACTGGCGCCGCGGACCCGGCGCCACCCGCTGCCGGCGAAGTGAAGCCGCCCTCCGGCGATTCGAGCCAGGACCATGCCGCCGCGAATCCCGCCACCACCGAACCTGCCGGCGAAGCATTGACTCCGCCAAACGGCGAAGCCAAAGCCGAGACTACCGACGAGCCCGCCTCAGCGGAAACCAGTCAGGCTGACGCCGACGCCGCGGGCGACGAGAAGAAGAAAAAGAAGGACCCGCCCGAGCGCGACCTGCGACGCGAGGCGATGGTTCGCGTGCTCAAGGGTGAAGTTCCCCTGCTCGTCAACGTGCATCGCGCCGCGGACATCGTCACGACGCTTCGCCTGGCCAAGGAGTTCAACATCCGCGTGATTCTCGACGGGGCGAGCGAGGCCTACCTCGTGCGCGACGAAATCAAGGCGGCCGGGGTGCCGGTGATCCTGCACCCGACGATGATGCGCAGCGGCAAGGGCCCGACCGAGAATGCCAGCATGGAGACCGCCACGATCCTCAAAAAGGCGGGCATTCCCTTCGCCCTCCAGAGCGGCTTCGAAAGCTATGTTCCCAAGACGCGCGTCGTGCTCTTCGAGGCCGGCGTGGCGGCCGCCAACGGCCTGCTCTTCGAGGACGCCCTCGCCTCGATCACGATCAACGCGGCGAAGATCCTCGGCATCGACGCCCGCGTCGGCTCGCTCGAAGTCGGCAAGGACGGCGACGTGGCACTCTACGACGGCGACCCGTTCGAATACACGACACACTGCACCGGCACCGTCATCAACGGCGTGGTCGTGAGCCAGGAGAGGCGGTAGGCGGGATGAGAATGCAAAGTGAGAAATGTAAAATGAAAAAAAGGGTGTGAGACCGGTCGGCCGCCTCCTCACTTTTTCATTTTGCATTTTGAATTTCTCATTCCCCGGGTGCCACCTATATGAAGTGAGAAGTCAAGGCACTCCGTCCGCGGAGCGTG
>CALLKH010000439.1 GCA_938008425.1 uncultured Planctomycetaceae bacterium
GCGCGATTGCAACGCGGTCGGCGGGTGTCGCCATTGGGATGATAGGGAGAGTTAAATGAAGCCCTGGTTGTGGTATGTGGTGGGTACGATTCTGTTCTGGGGCGCGTATGTGCCGACGATCCATTCCGGCCAGATGGCCTTCGGAACGCCGAAGGGGCCCATCCGGGCCTTTCTCTTCGTGGGTCTGGCCTACTTCCTGGTAGCGGTGCTCATTCCTGGCGTCCTGCTCCTGATGAAGCAGGAGCCGGCGGTGTTTCCCGGCAAGGCGGTGGGCGTCTCGACCCTGGCCGGCGTCTTCGGAGCGCTCGGGGCGCTGGGCATTATCATGGCGATGATCAATGGCGGAGACCCCCGGGTCGTGCCGACGCTGGTCTTCGCCGGGGCGCCGATTATGAGCGTCTTCGTGACGATGGCGATGCACAAGCCGACGGCCGCCCCCCAGTGGCAGTTCTACCTCGGAATTCTTCTCGCGGCGGGCGGGGCGGCGTTAGTCCTGAAGTTCAAGCCCGTTTAGACGGTAAAGGTCGCTCCGCGCGCGGCGCGCCGGTCGTTCTTCAGGCCGGGATGCCGCGTCTCTGCGAGTGCAACCTGCGTAATCGATGCGACAACGAAGCTACAACGTGGTGATTGCCGTGGGACTTTTCGCACTGTTGATGTGCGCCGGGTCGGTCGCGGCATGGCCATTTCGAATTGCCAGAACGGCGATCGAGAGCGGCCCCGGCAAGGGTGAGTCGAAGCCGGCCTCCGAAACTGCGGTCCATCAGGACGATCGGTGGCCGATGTTCCGGGGCGATAGCCGGTTGAGCGGCGTCGCGCGAACTTCGTTGCCGGATTCGCCGGCGCTCCTTTGGCGGTTCCCGGTTGAGAACCGCGACGCCATCACGTCATCCGCCGCGATTTCAAGCGGATCGGTGTACGTGGGCAGCGAAGGGGGCATCCTCCTCGCTCTGCGACTCTCGGATGGCGGCGTTCGATGGAAATACAAGACGTCCGAGGCGGAGATCAAGTCCTCGCCTGCGGTGGTCGGTGACACGGTCCTGTTCGGCGACAGCGACGGGGAGTTTCACGCGGTTGACACTGCGACGGGAAAAAAGAGATGGACGTTCAAGGCGGAGGGCGAGATCGTGTCATCCGCCACTGTCGCCGGTGATCGCGTGGTCTTCGGATCTTACGACGGCGCCGTTTACTGCCTTTCGCTTCGCGACGGCAGCAAGCTCTGGTCATTTTCGACCGAGGCCCAGGTGCACGGGACCGTCGGCCGAATCGACGACGTGCTCGTCTTCGGCGGATGTGATGGTTCGATTCACGTACTAGGACTGCGCGACGGCGCCGAGATTCGATCGGCCGCGGTCGGCGCCCAGACGGCGTCATCGGCCGCGATTCGCGGCGATCGCGTGTATATCGGCACCGTGGGCAACCAGGTGATGTGCCTCGACTGGCGAAAGGGCGAACTGGTCTGGACTTTCGAGGATCCTGACCGGGCGTTTCCGTTTCACAGTTCCGCAGCGGTAACGGAGGATCTCGTCATCATCGGCGGCCGCGACAAAATCATTCGCGCGATCGACGCCGGCAACGGCAAGACGCGCTGGACGGCTCAAACGCAGGGTCGGGTGGATTCTTCGCCAATCGTGGTCGGAAATCGCGTATATGTCGGATCCAATGACGGTCGATTGCGGGGTCTTTCGTTGAAATCCGGAAAAGTAGAATGGGAATTTGAAACGGGATCGCCGATCAGTGCCTCGCCGGCGGCCGGTGAGGGCCGTCTGGTGGTCGGAGATGAAGATGGAACCGTGTATTGCTTCGGAGCGAAAACGGCCGCACAATAGCGAGTGAATTCGGGCGGCGAGAATCCATCGTCGCCGGACTTCTGATAGCCTGACAAGGAACAAACGAGACTTCGTGTCGAAAGCCGGGAATTCCGCGTGGTCCCGCCGAGGGATGGCGCGGAGAGGCTCTCCGGAAAATCGGCGCCATCATTGCTGAAAGGAGCATAATCGGATGAAGCGGATATCTGCGATTCTGACGGGATTGTTGACAGTGGCGACGGCAAGCTCGGCGACATGGGCCGAGGCGGTCGTTCTAAATGCGTACGAGAACAGCGCGGTGGTGACGAACTTCTCGCTGAAGTTCCCGGAGCTGGGAATCGACTCGACGTCGAACGTCTTCTACACGCGATACCAGCTGGAGATTGACGAGGACGCGGGTACGGCCAGGTTCGTCGATTACATTCAGGAAATCGAGCCGCTGCTTCTGCCGCTGGGCATCAGCACGGGGCGACTGAGTGTTCGTATCACGTCGTCGGAGGGAACCTATGACAAGGCGTCGCGAACCTTCCGGACAAACGACACCTATGAAATTCGATTCACGAACGACCTGAGCACCTTTGGGTTCGAGACGCCGGTTCTTCTGCCCGCCGAATCGAACGGCACGCTCGATGCCCGCGTCGGCGACGTCCAGCACGTCCAGATGAACTGGGAAGGCGCCGGCGAGCTTGAAAACGAGAGCAACCCAGAGGAGCCGTACAAGTTCACTTACACCTGCAAGGTGAACACGACGATCGCCGCCTCGGCGAGCGATGTTCCGCCGCTGCCGACGCGGTCGCTGTGTGCCGAAGGGATCTACAGCATCTTCGGTCTTGCCGCTCCGATGCTGATGTTCGCCGGCATGCGGGTGTCGAATCGAAGATACCGCCGAAGCCGCTGAGCCGACGTCCGCGGCGGATTCGCGCTATCATCTTGCGTGAAGCTGATGGACCGTGAATTACTCCGCGCCCGTTGCGACGCCGCTCCCGATTTGCGGTGCGGTGCCTGCGATGCGGTAAATCTTGGCATATCGATCACAGCCCCGGGATTCCACGCCCGGGGCTTTTCATGCGCCAAGCGTGACGTATTGGGAACCTGATCTGGAGACGGGTCGATGCGTGTCGCCTATCTGACAGCCGGCGCCGGGGGCATGTACTGCGGAAGCTGCATGCGCGACAACGCGCTGGCGGCGGCCCTCATTCGCAAGCGGCGCGACGTCATCCTGATCCCGGTCTATTCCCCGATCCGCACCGACGAGACCGACGTGAGCGACGGCCGCGTGCTCTACGGCGGGATCAATATCTTTCTCCAGCAGAAATCGGGGCTCTTTCGGCATCTGCCGAAATTCGCCGATCGGTTGCTCGATCATCCCGGGCTCCTGCGAATGGCAATGAAGCGCGCGGGCAGCGCGTCGCCGGAGACGTCCGCGCCGATCACGCTCTCCGTGCTTCGAGGAGAGCATGGCGCCCAGCGACGCGAGGTGGCGAAACTGATCGAGAGTCTTCGCGAGCTTGAGCCCTCGATCGTGCACCTGCCCAATGCGATGTTCGTCGGCCTGGCGGAGCCCATTCGCCGATCGCTGGGTGTTCCGGTCGTCTGCACGCTGACGGGCGAGGATATTTTCCTTGAAAAGCTGCCGGCGGCGGCGCGCCAGGAGGCGTTCGGGCTGGTTCGGGATCGCGGGCGAAATGTAGACGCCTTCATCTCGGTCAGCCGCCACTATACGGACTATGCCGTCGAGCACTTCGGAATTCCGCGCGAGAAGATATTCCAGGTTCCGATGGGAATCAGCCTGGTTGACGGTTCCATTCCAGGCGCATCC
>CALLKH010000440.1 GCA_938008425.1 uncultured Planctomycetaceae bacterium
TTCTCAAGACTTCCGCATCGCGTCCGATCTCTTCCTTCGCGTTGATCGCCGAACAACACCGCCCCGGGACGGGGCGGCTCTGAATGTCTGGTTCGTCGCGCGGCTCTGAATGTCTGGTTCGTCGCGTGGCTCTGATATCTTCCGTCGTCTCGGGGGAGTGTATCTTGGATCGTTCGTGGTTTTCCCTTCGCTGTTGGTGCATCGGCAGTTCTCGTCGATGCGCATGAAAAATCGCCCGCGGCGAGGGGTCCTCGGCCGCGGGCGATTGATTTCAAAGACTCAACTTCAGTCGCCGTTCGCCTCGTTTCCACCGCCAACGGTCTCCGGCAGCCGGCCGATCACGAAGCCGAACCGCCGGCTTACGGCGCCATCAGCGCCGCCACAAAGCCTGCCACGTCGTTGGCATCCATGACATGGCTGTTGTCGAAGTCGCCCGGGCAGAGGTCCACCGGATCGGTGGACGGTACCATGACGCTATCGACGAACCATTGAATGTCGGCGCCGTTGACGGTGCCGGATCCGTCCATGTCGCCCGTGGCGGCGGTTTCGGGATTGCCGCAGCCGCAATTGCCCGCCAGCGTCTTGTTCGGATCGTTCGGGCATTCCTCGCAATCGCTGGGAACGCCGTCGCCGTCCGGATCGACCTGCGTGCCGGCCTCAAGCTCGCAGCCGTCGCCGACGAGGTCATTATCGCAGTCCGCCAGCGTCTGGCAGGCATCCGGCACGCCGTCCGGCCGGCCATGTGAACCGGTATCGGAAAGGAACGCCTCGAGGTCGGCGTAGTCCTGCCGCGTGTAATCCGGATGCTGTCCGCCGCCGTGCGTGCCGATGGGCGGATCGAGATGCAGGCGAATCTGCTCGCGGGTCTTGTTGCGAATGTTCGGTCCGGGGCACGCGCCTGCGCAGCCGACCGAGGTTCCGCTCGGACCGTGACAGGCCTGGCAGATCGACTGGAACCGTGCGGCGCCGGCGGCAAGACTGCCGATCGGTCCACCATCACAATCGGACTCGGCGCCGAGGGCGATTTCGCAATCATCCGGGGTGCCGTTGTTGTTGCAGTCGCCGCTGCCCGCGATGTCGTTGCAGTAGTTGTCCAGGCCGCAGGCGATGTCCTCTGCGTCGTCACGGCCGTTGCTGTTGCAATCGACGATGGTTCCGCAGGCGGGGCCGTCCACCACGAGGACAAAGTTGCCCGAGGCTCCGTTCCAGCCCGAGACGCGCAGGTAGTAGGTCGCGCCGCCGGTGACTGGCGTGGAAAGTCTCGATCGATTGCCGGAGCACCCCGGATCGTCGTCGTTGCACGCGACCTGATTCAGCGATGTGCCAGGGCAGGCGGTGTGCACCGAGAGTACCGTGTCGTAATTGGCGCTCGAGCAGGTATCGAGCGTCAGCGTGCCGGACGAGCCGGGCGTGTAGGAGTACCAGACGTCGGCCGTCGAATTGGACGATCCGCAGCCCGCGCTGCCGTCAGTCGTGCCGTTGAGCGTCGAACCGGCCTCGGTGCTCGGACAGATGACGATGGCATTCGCACAGGCATCGTTCGGCGGCGCGATCGTCTCCACCTGACAAGTCGCGCTGCATCCGTCGCCGGAGACATTGTTGCCGTCGTCGCACTGCTCGCCGGCTTCGAGAACGCCGTTGCCGCAGACGGCCGGCTGTTCGATCTGGCAGGTTGAACTGCACCCGTCGCCGGAAACCGTGTTGCCGTCGTCGCACTGCTCACCGGCCTCGAGAACGCCGTTGCCGCAGACCGTGCCGCAGGGGCTGCCGGAGTTGGTCAGCGAAATCGTACCCGAACCGCGATCGGATTCTGAATTCCAGCCGCCGACGCGAATGAGGTAGCAGTTGCCGACAACGACCGGCACGGTGAGGCGTGAGGTATAGCCCGAGCAGCCGCTGCCGTCGTCGTTGCACCCGAGCAGGTTCGCGACGGTCGGCGTGCAGGTGCACGTGTTGTAGACGACGAGATCGGAGTCGTAGTCGGCGGTGCCGCAGGTGCTGACCGTCAGATTGCCGGAGCATGTCGGCGTGTAGGTGTACCAGATGTCGGCATAGGTCTGGCCGCCGAACTGGCAGGAGGAACCGTTGGAGACGCCATCGGTGGTCGCCGCGACAGTGCTGAATGCGGTCACGCCTTCGGAAATCGAAATGGCGGCGATGCAGTCATCGTTGTATTCACTGACGCAGGTCGCGCTGCAGCCGTCGCCGGAGACATTGTTGCCGTCGTCGCACTGCTCGCCCGGATCGATGACGCCGTCGCCGCACATCGGAATGCGCTGGCAGCTCGCATCGCAATTCGGGCCGGGCGGGTCGCATTCCTCGCCGGCGGCTTCGTTGATGTAGCCATCGCCGCAGGAGACCGCGGAGCAGTCGCCGTCGCAGTTGGCGGAGTCGCCCGCGTCGTCGCAGGCTTCACCGGCCGCGGTGTTGGTGTGGCCGTCGCCGCATTCGACGGGCGTGCAGTCTGAATCGCAGCCCGCGGTGTTGACGCCACCGGAGTCGCACGGTTCGGCCGGCGGGTGGGCGATGCCGTCGCCGCAGATCCACTGGCACTCGGCGTCGCAGCCGTTTCCGGGAGGATCACATTCTTCGCCGCCTTCGACAACGCTGTCGCCGCAGACCGGCGGCGGGCCGGCCGGACCGACGATGGAGGCTGAAACCGAGGCGGGCGTGCCCGGCTTGAACATGCCGAGCGACACGTTGAGCGATCCGGGAGGCGCGTCGGCGTCGAATCGGAAGTTGTACATCGTGCCCCAGCGGATCGCGTTGCCGTTTGGCTCGGTCGTGAAATCGGGCGTGCTCCAGGTGATCGAGCCGCCCGGCGTCCAGGTGGCCGGCCAGTCGGTGCCGCTGCGGTTCACGTTGCCTTCGCCGTCACCGCTGTGGTAATCCACATCGCGGAAGCCGATGTTCTGCACGGTCACGCCGCTGGGCAGCGGAACGCTGAACGAGCGAGCCGAGCGATCGGAGTTGAGGTTCTGAACGGCGTATTCATAGTGATAGAAACCGCCCGCCAGTGCCGTTGCTTTGCCGGAAATGATGAAGAGCCCTTCGTTCGGGACCTGTACATCGACTTCCTGGACGGCCGGGTCGACGCTCTTCCACGCGCGGATGCCCGGGCGTTCACGCTGGGTCGTTCCCTGTAGAGTGTAAGATCGATTATTGCCGCTGCCGCTGACCGTCACTTCGATGTAGGACGCATTGTTGTTGTCATTGTTGAACTGCGCGTCTTCGGGCTGGATGTACTGGCCTTCCATGAAGTAGCGGGCGCCCGGCTGATTGAGGTCCGCCACGCGAATCTGCATTCGGCGGGCGACGCTACCTGAGAACGATGGATTCGCCGGCGGGTATGTGAAGATTCCGGTGTGGGCGTTGACCTGCCACTTCGGGCCGGCCGAACCTTGACCGCCATTCAGGCTCGCACCGTAGGGATCGGAGCAGCCGACGCCGAGGAGGCTTCCGTTCCCGCTGATGCAGCCGCAGCCGCATTCGTTGCCCTGCAGGGCCGTGAATCCGTGCTTCAGCCAGGACTGGCCGAGTTGTTCGAAGTGAGAGACGCCGCCCGCGTCCACGTAGTACCGGAAGAAGTTCTGTCCGATGACGGGGTGTTCGTTGGTGCTGGAGATCCACTTGAGGCCCTGCGTGCCGATGTTGCAGGAAGTGGTGCCGACGGAAAAGGCGTCGATCCAGTTGCCGCTGCCTGCGGGAATCTCCTGGCTGTCGTAGTTGGCGGTGCCGACGAGCGTGCCGACGATGACGTCGGGTCCGGCGTTGACGCCGCAGACGGTGCCGTTGTTGCCGCCGCGCGGATCGCCCTCGGGATCGGGCGCCGGCGAGCCGTCATCACCGGCGACGAATTCGAGACCGCTCTCGATCCGATACTCACCGATCACGAGACCGGCCGTCTTGGGCATGCCGAGTTCCTGGGCGAGGGAAGGAAGCATGACGAGTTCGGAGCCTTCGATTTGGAGGCTGTCGAAGATGCGATCGAAACCCATCTTTTCCGTGGAGACCGAGATCATCGGTGTCCGATCGCCGGCATCGCGAATCGCAATGAGCGTCGCGTATTGGGCCTGAGTGTCGAGCGCCAGGTTAAAGCCATCCAGGGCGACCGAGCCGGCGGGGCCATGAAATACCACGACGGCGTCGTGAACAATTCGATCGCCCTGCACACCGGTGAGCACACCACCGGACTCGACGATCTGAAGATCGGAGTCCGGCAGAATGTCGAGTTCGATCAACGAACCATTTGCCATTGCGGCGTTGGTCTCGACGCGAATGCCGAATTGTTCGAGCAATGCTGAATGAATGGCGATCGTGGTGCGGCCCTTGATCACCTGTCGGACGGAGTCCGCCTGAACGCGGGTGACCCCGCCGATACACAGAACGGATGCCATGAGTATGGCCGTGAGCGCTCGACGACTGTACATGCGTACCTACCTCTCCCTGAAGATGAATGAGAAACCAGACTGCGGACCAAGGGGTACCGCGGCCAAACGATCAAAGTCGACTGGGAAGTGCGCGTCAGCCGGAATGCAGCCGCGCGAGATGCCGCCGTGATCGGGGTGGGAATGGACTGGAGGAGGATCCGATCGTCGGCGGTCCCAACTATCCCCGAACGCCATTCTGACCGAATCCGGAGGGCATTTCAAGGATTACTTCGCACTCGATCGAAATCATAAACCTTTTGTGGCGCGGGACTTTCCACTCCTCGCGACCGTTTCGAAGGTCGGCCGGGAGCCCGAGTCGAGCGCCGAATCGGACGTAGTTTCGGCGCTGCAATCTGTGAATTCCTGCCCTGTGATGCTTTCCACCGGGATCAATTCGTCCGGATGAGTGAATTCGCGGTCCATAGGCTGCGGGTCTTATTGTAAAGCATTTTAGAGCAAGCAGTTAGGAGTGAGCTAGGTGGGAGGAGGGCGGGGCGACGGTGACCGCGGATCGCGCCGGAGAAAAATAATCGTCGAATCGGAATATTCTCCTGCGGCGCGGGGGTTCTAGTAGATGTCGGAACGGTAATGTCGGCCGGCGTTTTCAACGCGGCAGACTTCAGGCCGCGACGATTTGTTTAAATTCGCGTGTTACCAGTGGGTGATTGTCGGCTCGCCCACCCGCTGGTGGTTGCCCACTCGGTGGTCGGATCGGGTGGGCTTTTTTTTGCGCCGCGCTAGAGCAAAGTTGAATTCGACCCCTACCTGCATCTTCGATCACGACCGACTCGCGATGGTTTCTTTCTGTACTTCGATACGGTCGCCTTTCGAGCATCGTCCTGCACAAGTCGAATACCGTGTGGCGTTCAACACGCGACGAATCCAACTGTGCCCCGCGACGCGGATGCAAATCGCTGCTCTACCTCCGATGACTTGAGATGATCGCCTTCATCCGTTTCGCGAATTCATTCGGCGGGTAATAGCCGTCGATCAGTCCCACCGATCGGCCGTTCTTGTCGACGAATACGATGGCCGGATAGCCGCTCACTTGGTACTTCTTTGCAAGTTCGCTTCCCGGCTTCTTCTCCGCGTCGAGCTTGATCGACACGATGCCGGCGGCGAGCTTCACCACCGCGGGATCGGGGTAGGTTTTCTGATCGAGGACTTTGCACCAGGTGCACCAGTCGGTGTAGAAGTCGATCATGATCAGCTTGTCATCGGCCGACGCCCGCTTCTGCGCCTCGGGCCATGATGAAATCCAGTTGATGGCGCCGCCGGAGGACGAACCCTCTCGATCCGAAGACTCCGCATCCCTGGACGAGCATCCCGCGGGAAGGACAATCAGCGTCGCGAGGAGAAAAACGCTTCGGACGAACGGTCTGGGCATCGCAATGGGCCTCCATCTCTAAGGTCAGGTGAATTCGCGAATAAATCGATTCACCCGACCGGGCGATCGGCCGCGGACCAGCCGGCGGCTTCCGAAAGTATAGCCCCCGATTCAGCCGGCGGTTTTC
>CALLKH010000441.1 GCA_938008425.1 uncultured Planctomycetaceae bacterium
GGGCTTCGGGCGACAACATCGGCAACCAGACCACCAGCAGCAGCAACACCAACCTCGGTCCAAACACCCGCGCGACGCAGTGCGGAAGTTCCAGCCATTCGGAAAACGCCGCCAGGCAGCGCCGACTCTGCCTCGGCTACACCGGCATCTTCGGCGGCGATCGCGCCGCGGCCGACGCACTCGGCGGCCAGTACGAAATCCTGAACGTCATGAAAGACGTCGCCGGCGGTAACCAGTTCGTTCGATGCAACGTCGACTCGGTGCTCGACAACGCCGACGTCAACACCGGCTGGCAGATCGGCGGGTCGCAGACCCTGGCCACGCGCGGCGACTACAACTCCGGCCTCGGCGGGAACACCAACCCCGCGATGTCCAATCTCGCCGCTCGTGACTACATGCGAAATCTGACGACAAGCATCGTGAACTACGTCAACTCGGGCTCCGCGCCGGAGTTCAACTCGCCGGCCGAAATCCTTGTCACCACGTTCATCCTCGACGTCGGCGTTGATGCCACGCCGGTCCTGACCGATCCCCTCGACTACCAGCCCACCAGCGGCTTCAACCAGAGCGTGCAGGACGACGTTCGCGTCATCAATGCGACGACCGTACCGGGCTTCGGCGCGATCTCGCCCGGAGACGGCGGCTTCGTTCCCGTTCGAAACAACAACGCCGGCGGATACGGCGACGGCAGCACCGCCGCCTACCTCGATGCGGCCGGCTCGCCGACCATCACCGGCAGCACCCGCGTCTTTCCGCGCATGAAGATCCACGGCGACTTCCAGGCCGATGGAGATCGCGATCTGTCCGACATCGCCCCGATGCTCGCGGCGTTTCAGAATCCGCGTGCGTTTGAAGCGGCCGACGCCGCGTCGAACCCCGGCAATTACATCATTCCGGAACTCCTCGGCGACTTCGACGGCGACGGCAACTTCAACCACCTCGACATCCGCTACTTCGCCGACGGTCTCGCCCTCAGCGGCGGACTTCTCAACCGCAAGCAGGGATTCATCGAAGTCGATACCGCCTGGGCGGTGATCGCGGCCGGCAACAACTTCTTCACCGATACGACGCGGGTTCCGACAGCCACCACGCTCATCTGCGGCACCTACGCCGCCGGCGACGCCCGCGCCGATGTCGCGGGCAACACCCCCTGGCGCGGCGCCCAGCCCCACGGCCACGACTTCGTCGTCAACCACGCGGACATCGAATACGTCCGCGCGAATTTCTACGGCAGCGCCTGGGGCGCCAACCTTGACCTTCACTTCGACAAGGACCTGAGCTGCGACATGAACGGCGACCTCGTCGTCGATAACAACGACGTCGTCGAAATTGTGGAGCACATCCTTGACACCAGGATGGGCGACGTCGATCTCAATGGCGTGCTTGATTGCAACGACCTCGCCGCGATCAACGGCAATGTCGGCGTCATCAACAGCGGTGCGACCTATGCCCAGGGCGATCTCGACGGCGACGGCGATGTCGATGCCGCCGACGCAACCATCGCCTGCGGCAACTGCGTCTCATGCTCCGGCGTCTGCTGCCCGTAACAACCGACCGGCATGCGGCGTCAACAGGCCTCGCTGGTTGATTTGAACCACTTACCTCACTCCTTGATCAGGGCCGGCGATGTTGCCGGCCTTGGTCTTTTTGATGACGGCAGTGTGAGTGCGGGAGTGAATCGACTGGGCATTGCTTCCCCACAAATGACATTGCTGCCGGACCACCGGAGGATCACCGCGCAAAGAGAAAGCGCCGACAGCCTTGGGGAGACATACCGGCGCCTTCCGGAGGGGGAATAGGTGTTTTGGTAGAATCCATATAGCTCATTGCCTGACGGCGAATAAGGGGGTCTTCACCCTATTTTTGAATGAAAAGCCTCAATGAAATGGATTTGCAATGCGACATTCTGACGCGCTAATTGCACTTCGTCGCTTACTTTTGCCCATCGGGCCTGCGAACTGAGATTCCCAGTTGAATCGGTTTCGGCCCGGCCGGACCGGTTTGCCTCAATGAATCAGCACTCGGGCGCTGATGGCCCGCCAGATCAGATTCTGCCGGCACCGTGACCTCGATCCACGCGCAATCGGTCTTCGTTTGAATTCGAGCATTTCTAAGTGCGGCCGGTAAAATTACGACATCGCCTGGCCGAAACCCCAGTTCACCGTCGCGATCAAACAGCACCGACCCCTCACCCTCGAGCACGATCCAACAGACAAGCTCCGAGTACGGAATCTCCTGCTCAAGCTCACCGATGAATCGAACCTTCTCCATGACAAAGCTGGGACACTTCACCAGCCGCGACACCGTCGTGAACAGGCTCGTCACATGCGAACGCTTTTCATACGAAGCAAAATCGATCTCCGGGATGATGCACGCCAGCCCTTCTTCGATGTGCAGTCCCGCATCCGCGCCGGGACGCGTTCGATCCCAGTCGTAGAGCCGATAGGTGATATCCGACGGCGTCTGCACCTCCGCCACGACCGTTCCCGCTCCCAGCGCGTGCGGGGTACCGCTCGGCAGAAAATACGTCTGCCCCGCTTTCACCGGAATGCGCTCAAGATATTCGAGAATGGCGGCCGGCCGTACGGTGACGGCCGTTCGAAGCTCGTCCACCGTCGCCCCCGGCCGCAGACCGCGATAGATGCATGCCTCCGGCTCGGCACGAATCACATGCCACGCCTCGTGC
This sequence comes from uncultured Planctomycetaceae bacterium, assembly GCA_938008425.1. Taxonomy (GTDB): domain Bacteria; phylum Planctomycetota; class Phycisphaerae; order UBA1845; family UTPLA1; genus JADJRI01. The sequence continues at coordinate 2,687 of CALLKH010000441.1, forward strand.
TTCACCCGCACCGGGCCGCCCATCTGCTTCGCCCACGCCTCATCGGGATGAACCTGGATGCTCAGGTCCTGTTGTGCGTCGAGGAACTTGATCAGCAGCGGAAACCGGCCATCGACCAGCGACGCCCGGCCGAGCAACCCCTCGCCCCACGCGTCGATCAACTCGCGAAGCGATCGACCTTTGGCCGGTCCGCGCGAGACGACCGACACCGCGTTTTCCAGATCGGCGCACTCCCACGATTCGCCGATCGCCGCGCCGGCCGGCAGCGGCTTCTGATACAACGTCTCGAGGCTCCGGCCGCCCCAGACCTTCTCACGAAAAATCGGCTCAAATATCAGCGGGCAAATATCCATGGTTCGGTTATTTTCAGTGACTCAGTCGGTGTTCGAGACTCAGTTGACCGCAGCGAGTCAAACGACGAATTGAGGATGCGTGATCCTCGGAGCTTTCTTGACTGCGGCGAGTCGATCGTCTTCGACGATTCGGTTGGCTGTTGGTTTCGGCACGCCCACTACGTTTAGCCCAGCCCCGACAGGGGCAGGGTGAAGTCGGTATCGCGTTCCCCCGCGGGCTCAATTCCCCGGTTGGAAACCAGGACCACGAATCACTGTAGGCAGTTTGGAAGCAGACGCAACGGTCCCATGCCCAGAATCAACAACAACCTCGTCATCGACGACGCCGAGCTGCGGTTCACCTTCACCACCAGCCCCGGCCCCGGCGGCCAGAACGTCAACAAGGTCGCCACCCGCGCGAATCTTTCCTGGGATGTCGCCCAGAGCCCCTCGCTCAGCGACGCCCAGCGCGCCCGCCTCCTCCACGAGCTGGCCAACCGCCTCGACTCCGCCGGCGCGCTCAAAATCTCGAGCTCGAAGCACCGCAGCCAGTCGCAGAACAAGCAGGACGCCATCGACCGCCTCATCGCCCTCGTGGCCGCCGCGCTCAAACCCAGAAAAAAGCGCCGCCCCACGCGGCCGACGAAGGGATCGAAGGAGCGGCGGCTGAAGGAGAAGCGCATCCGAAGCGAGAGGAAGTCGAATCGATCGGGTGGACGGGACCGGGGAGAGTGATCGCTCGTTGGACCAATGACTCGACGGCGAAAAGGCACCACTTCGGAGCGCGGGCCATCGGCACCCCGTTTAGCCCAGCCCCGACAGGGGCAGGGTGACAGCGTTGCGGCGTTCTAAGTACGAGAAGCTTCGAGGCGCGTAAGGTCTCAATAGTAGCCGCTGGAATGACCGCCGGAATTGCAGTCTTGAGGTGTGTGACGTTCGAGCGCCATCCCCGCGGCCACCGTCGCCCTGTCGGGCGGCGGCTGAACGGGAAGGTCGCGACCGCGCGCCGATTGACACACCGACTGGCAGGTCAATCCCAGGCAATTCGTGCCGACACTGAGTAAGACGCCGCGTTCCCGTTTCACTCGCGCGGCAGTGGCAGGCCGTTCTGACGAAGAAAAGTGAGCTTGTCCCAGTAGCCCCGCTGAAAAACGATGCGCCCGCTGACGACATGAAAGAACCCGCAGCCGCGAAGGCCCCTGGGATCACGCCATTCAAGTATCGCCCACTCCCCATCCTCGAAGAGATTCTCGACGATGCAGACCATCTCGGCCTGGGCGAACCCCGACTTGAAGAACTCGCGAATCGCGCCGCGCCCCACGACGGGGCTCTCCGCCACCTGATGATTGACGGCATCCTCGGCATAGAGCGCCGACAGCGCATCGGCGTCGGCCCGGTTGAACGACTCAACCCATTTTGAAACCAGTTCCTTCGGCGTCATCCCGGAATCATAGGCATGAGAATCGGAGTGAAACAACCCATCGGGTTGCAACGTGAAGCGGTCGTGCGAGCCGCTACCGCCCGCTCGTCGTGATCGTCGCCTTCGGGGAGGCGACCGCATTGGTGTTTCGGTTCCAGACCAGCACCGGCCCGCGCCACATGTTGAAGCGCCCGCCCATCTCCTCCTGGTCGATGATCCGCGCCTCGAGGCTCTGGCCGCCCTCAAGACGAACCTCGCCCGTTCCGCGCAGATACTGCAAATACTCGCCCATGAGGCTCTTCGTGCCATCCTGAAGGTGGACGCTGTCGCGGGCGATCAGTCGTTCGAGATCGGCGTTCTCCACGAGTGCCGACGATCCGACATCACCGCCCGACCCCGCCGCGCCGCGCGAGGTCATGAATTCCAGCAGCAGGTTCCCGCAGGAAAGCTCCGCCCGCCGGCCTTCGTTCACCTTCTTCATCGCCTCCGGATTCAGCTTGAACGCCTCCGCGAGCTCATCGCGCATGACCATCTGCCTGCCGCTGACGTGGAACATGCGAACATTCTTGTCAAACGTCACCAGTGCGCGATCGAGGAAGAAGTCCATGCCGTTGTCCCACTCGATCAGCGTCTGGCTCGGACCGTCGCCGCGCGCCGAACCCATCAGCGGGCTCGTCACCCGCGCCGTTCGCCGCTCCGCCCGGCGGCCGGGCTCGTCGCCGAACTTGTAATCCTCCAGCAGCAGATTCCCCGCGAACGGCACCGACATCTGCTCGCTGCGCAGATCCGCCACCACCTGACGCCCGGCGATTCGCAGCCGGTTCAGCAGCCGCCCGCGCGGCGCGCCGCCTGTACCGACGGCGTACTTGCTGCTGATCGCCTCGGCATGACCCTCGGCCACGATGTAGACAGGTTCCTTGTCCGTCAGATTGACCGCGATGTCCTGGTTGAACGCGAATTCGTCGTCGCCGCCGCTCGAACTCAGAAGCTCGAAGAATTGCTCAAGCAACCCGTCGGACTTCTTGACCTCTTCCTTTGGCTTCGCCGGCGCCCGGGAGAAACGGACGGTGAGCTTGTCCGAATTCAGCACAAACTCCTTCGACTTGCTTCGCACGTTGTCGACGAACACGGCGTAGTCTTTCGCCCAGCGAAGCTGCATCTGCCCGCTCCAGGTGACTCGCACCGGCTCGGGCTTGGCCTGCTTGCGGCCGCCGAAGCTGGCGTTCGAGAGCATCCACATCTTGCCGGGGCCGGGCACATCCACGGACTCCTTGTCGAGATCCATCTCGATGCGATGGCCGTGAATCGCGACCTTGCCGAAGCGCGCCTGGGCGAAGACTTCCGGCGTCGGGCTGACGATCGTCATCCGCTCCATTTCGTTGCCGTTTCGAAGCCGCGCCTTCAGCGTCTCCGCACGGCTGATCTTCGTGTTGGACTTCTGATTGATCACGAGCACGTCGCCAGTCGCGTCGATCGACTCCATCGTGATTTCCGGCTTCGAACGAATCGGCGTGCGGCCGTCCGGGCCGAGCAACGGCTTTCCATCCGGCCCGATCACGGGCTTGCCGGGAACCTCGCCAAGCACGAGATGCATCACGTCGGCACGAAACTCGCTCATCGGCTGAAGCGCGACCACCTTGCCGACGGCATCGACCACGCGCGGCACATTGCGGCCGTCGGGCGTCTGGATCATCTGCACGTCGAGCCGCTGCGCCTCGACGTCATTCAGCTTGCTCTTCAGGCGAACGTCGCCCGTCATGTTCAAGTGCTCAAGAAAATCCGACGATTCCTCGGCCTCGGCAGGGCGGCCGAACGTGGCGGCCACCTCGTCGGCCTCCAGGTGCTCTTCGCCGCGATCGAAACGCACATCACCGTGGAACCAGGCGCGGCGCAGATACTCTTTTCGCTTTCGAACGAGTCCGCCGAGATTCTCATCGAACTTGAGCACGGGGCGAAGGCCCATTTCAAGATCAACGCCGCGCGACCAGCGGATCTCCACGGTTTCGCTCGGCTTGGCCGATGCCTCCGATGTGGCATCATCCGGGCCGGCGGTCGTCGCTGCGGCCGACGCTCCCATTCCAACGGCGCCGAAACCACCCCCGCCCGGAATCGCGCCGCTGTCCGCCTTCATGTAGCCGGGGCCGTCGACGCGCCCGAGCCCGCGCTTGCGATCAAAGAACACCTCGGCGCCCGAGAGCAGCCGCTCGCCCCTGGGCGGCGCATCCGGCGTCGGCCCCGGTTCGATGATCGACATCTCGCACGGCATCTCGCTCGTACCCTGCAGCCAGATCTGCTCGCGCTCGCCGCGATAGACCAGCTGCTTGCAGAGCACGTTGCCGCTCTCGCTCGTCACGCGAACCGTCTCGCCCGTCGCGATGACGTCCCGGCGTTCGCCGGTCTGCTCCTCCGGCGGAACGAAGAGCGGTCGCATCTCCAGGGGACCGTCCCACGTCAGAATGACGGAGCCCTGCTCATCCTCGTCCTCGTCGGCTTCCCGCATCGCTCGGGCGGCCGCCAGTTCCTCGCGGGAGGTGTTCGGAGCATCCACGGGACTCGTGTCCGCCGGCTGTGACGTCGATTCGTCACCCATCACGCCCGGATCGATCGTCTTCGGACGATTCGTGGCCACGGTCGAGGACTTCGTCGCCATCGCCCGTTGCCGGCTGCCGAAGTCGAAATTCACCTCCAGCCGGTCGGCCTCCAGCCGCCCGACGGGCGCGCCGGCTCGAAGCTGCTGAACGACCACATCGTTGTTGAAGATCGCGCGGTACGTTGCAATCCGCCGGCCCTTGACCGTCGCGCCGGAATCCGACGCCTTGCCGCCGGCCTTCGGATCGCGCGTCGCGTTTTCATCGAGAATGCCCGACGCGGCTTCACGTCGCATTTTCGCCATATCGCCGGCCAGCGTGTCGTCGTCCCGCAGCGCGGTGGCCGTCGGGTCGCCTTCGGGCTGCTCTTCGCCATCGGCGTAAATCGACACCGGCGTGTTGGTCATGAAGCGAGCGCCTTCGACGCGAATATCCCGCGCCGCCTCCTCGGCGGTAACGGTTTCAACCGACACCGGCTCATTCGCCCGCGCGAGCGGCACCGCTGTCTCCTCGTCGGTGGAGGGGGTCGCGGGTTCATTCTTCTCGCCGCGCGGACGCTTGCGCTCCTGGCCCGGCAGCCCGATCTGGATCATGTTCCCGTCGCGGCGGATCGTCATCTTTCCGCCCTGCGCGAACTCCAGCGATTCGATTCGATTGTCGACCTGGTTCCAGTGCACGCGAAGATTGCTGACGTCCTCGATCCGCGCCTCGCGACTGTCGACCACGACGGCGCCATCGGAGATCAGCTCCGCCCGATCCATGTCGAACCGGGCGTTCTCCATGTCGATGCGAATGAGATCGTCCGGATGATTCGCCATGTCGGCCAGTTCCGGATGCGCCCGGCGCCACTCCCGCGTCGAACGGTCGATCACCACCTGCACGTTGTCGCGCAGAATGCCCCGCTGAGGCTCGATCCGCGACTTGGCCTTCTGCACCAGCGACACGTCGGCCGAGGCCGCGCTGATGTACGCGATCTCGCCGCGCGGCATGAAGAGCGTGATGAGAAAATCCTCGATCTGGTAGTCGGTGCTGTCGGGGATCGGCTTCCAGCGCTTGGCCTCGAAGCGATACTTCAGCCGCTGGGTCTGTTCATCAAAGACCTCAACCCGGGTGTCGTCGCCGGGGCTGATGGGCATCTGGGCGTCGCCGAGCGAAATGGCCCCCTGCGTCGTCGGCACCGACACGAACTGCCGAACCGCCTCGATCTTCTCCGGCTGCACGACCCGCGGGCGCGCCTGATCGTTCGTCGAGAAGGCGAGATACGCGGCGGTCGCCAGAAGGAACACCGACCCCGCAAGTATGACTTTCTTCAGCATGAACGCCTGCTACTCCTTCGATCGACCGATTCGAGGTCGCGGGGCGGCACATCACCAGACGCCCGCCGCCGGCACGGGTGTCACCCGTTCGTCAGTTCCGAAACCGCTTCCCGCCAGGCGCCATTAGACCGCAGCAGCCGCTCGACCACTTCGGCGATCGCGCCGTCGCCGCCGCGCCGCCGCGTCACGTATCGCGCCGTGCGCTTCACTGCCGCGACCGCGTTCGCCACCGCGATGGGATAGCCGGAGCGCCGCATCGGGGGAATGTCCATCCAGTCGTCGCCGACCACGCACACCTGCGCATCCGAAAGCCCGTATCGCTTCAGCAGCGACTCGTAGGCCTCCACCTTTTCGGCGACTCCCTGTATGACGGCCTCGATCCCCAGGCCTTTCGCGCGGTGCGTCACGGAGGCCAGATTTCGCCCGCTGACGATGGCCGCGACGCCGCCGCACTTCTGCCAGAGCTTGATTGCGGAGCCGTCCTGCACGTGGAACGCCTTAAACTCATTCCCGTCGGAGAGATAGGGAAGCGACCCGTCGGTCAGAACGCCGTCCACATCCAGCATGATCAGTCTGATCGGATTCACTGCCCGTCCGTCTTCGACGTGAGAATGGCCCGCACAACGCCCCATCGGCAACACGCCCGGGGCGGGCCGGGTAAGACAGCGAATTGTAGGTCAGGAACCGGCCTTGCACAACGAATGGTGTTCCGCTTTGCAACCGGCGGAGGCGATGCGAAACCGCGAATTGTCCGGCAATCGCAAGCCGTTCGACACGTTCTTGATCCGCAAGTCAGACACCGGCCACATTCAAAGCGTGGTAAAGATCGGCCTTCAGATCCTCGGCGCTCTCCAGCCCGACGCTCAGCCGAATGAGCCACGTCGGCCTGCCCGTCTCCGGATCAGTCACTTCCAGCGGAATCGCCAGGCTCTCATAGCCGCCCCAGCTCACCGCGATGCAGAAGTACTTCAGCGCATCAACCACCGCAAACGCCGCCTTGCGCGAGTTCTCGCGCAGCTCGATGCTCATCATGCCCGAATGGCCGCGCATCTGCCGCCGGGCGAGCCGCGCCTGCGGATGGTTTTCGAGCCCGCTGTAGATGACCCGCTTCACCCGCAAGTCGGACTCCATTAATCGGGCCACGTGCATGGCATTGCGATAATGGCGATCCATGCGCAGCCCCAGCGTCCGCAGCCCGCGAAGCATCAGCCAGCTCGCGAACGGATCGACGATGCCGCCGAGGAGTTCACCCTCCGCCTTGGCCAGCCGGCCGATGCGTTCCTTCGTACCGACGACGAATCCCGCCACGAGGTCGCTGTGCCCGCCGATGTACTTGGTCGCCGTGTGGACCGAGAGATCGATGCCGTACTCCAGCGGATTCTGGAAGTACGGCGTGGCGTTGCTGTTGTCGCAGGCTGTCGGAATGCCCCGCGACTTCGCCATTTCCGCGATCGGCTTCAGGTCCTGCAATTCAAACAGCAGGCTCGACGGCGACTCCAGGTAAATCAGCCGCGTGTTCGGCCGCAGCGCCTTTTCGATCTGTTCGACGTCTGTCCCGCGAACGTACGTCGTCTCGATGCCAAACTGCGTCAGGTAGTCCGAGAGCAGCCGCCGCGTCGGGCCGTACACCGACTCGATCGTCACGAGGTGTTCGCCCGTCTTCACGCACGACAGGATCGCCGCCGAAATGGCCGCCATGCCTGAGCCGAAGGCCCGCGCCGCCTCGCCGCGCTCGATCGCCGCGATCTTCCGCTCAAGTATCTCCGTCGTCGGATTGTTTATGCGCGTGTAGTCGAACCGCGTCGCGTC
>CALLKH010000442.1 GCA_938008425.1 uncultured Planctomycetaceae bacterium
AAGCGAAAGTCCTTGATGATCCCGCGACGGTCGCTCGCGATGTGACCCTTGTAGCCGTGGTAGGACCGGCGGCCTTTGCGGGTCAGCGCCGCATCCGGATCACGGGTGGAATCGCCGCCCGCGCGCGGCCGTCCCAGCGGCGCTTCGATGATCGTCGCGTCCACGAGCGTGCCGTGCTTGAGAACCAGACCCTGCGATTCCATGTGCGAAAACACCGTGTCGAACAGCGTGCGGACGTGATGGTGGGCGAGGAGGCGCTTTCGAAAACGAACGAACGTGGTCTCGTCCGGCGTATCATCGGTCATGCCGAGGCCGACGAAGCGGCGGAACGACAGGCGATACTTCAACTGCTCTTCCAATTGCGGATCCGACAGATTGAACCACTTCTGAAGCATCAGGCACTTGACCATCAGCACCAACGGCCACGCCGGCCGACCGCCCGCGCCCCGATCCTCATACATGTCGCGCAGCGGCTTCGCCAACTTGGCCCAGGGGACCAGTCGTTCGCACTTCTCGAAGAAAGCGGCCTCCCGAGGCCCGCCCATGTCCGCCACCGATGCATCCACAAACGTCGGCTCCGCCAGTTTTCGTTCCACCATCTGCCTCCTTGCAGACAAATGAATTCAAGATGACGGAATAGACACCCATGTAAGTCTACGGTGGTTTAGAGTTCTTAAATCCCAATAATCCCGGAAGAATCCCACAGAATCCCACTTCCTTTCACACTTCATGCACGAGAGATCATCCAGAATAGTGGAATGAACAACATTCATTCCGAACACTTGATAAGACTTGCTAAGGTCAAGTTTCCAGGATCCCCTCACATCTCAACGCGATGGCGATGGGCCACAAGGGGAATCAGAGGAGTAAAGCTGGAAACGATTGTCGTTGGTGTACAGCGCTATACCAGCGAAGAGGCGGTCGCCAGGTTTATCGATCGGCTAAATGATCCAGGCGATGCATCCACACGTCCAAGTCCCGCAGCCGAAGGAGCGATCGCGCGACTTTCTGAGTTGGGTGCGTGAGCATGATTGAGCAGTCTGCTGAGCTGAATTCGAAATCCAGCGGCACCTGCATGACTACGTCAGGTCGGACGAGAAACACTTGTTCACATCGACGTCAGAGGGCGCAAGAACCCGTGCATGACGAGAATTGCAAATCGGAATCTGATGATCGAGTGTACCCCACGGCATCCGACCACCCCATGCCTCTCAAGACTTGGAACAGAAACGCCCGAGATCTCGCCACGTGGACGGGGGCAAATGTAGCAAATCGAGTCGACGCATACGGAGGTTATTATCGCTACCGATCGGAAGTTCGCCGAGTAACTCGTAAGATGACTGACGGTCGATGGATGCCGCTTCGCTTGGCTCTCCAGCGACACTTCTGTGCCACGATGCCGGAGCAAATCGTCGGCTTACATACGACGTCGCCTCAGAATACATCCCGATGGCTCGTCATCGACATCGATGCCCATCACGGTGAAGACCCTACCCAGAATCTCAGAATCGCAATCTCGATCGCCGATAGACTCAGCGAGTTCGGCGTGGCCGCCCACATCTTTGATAGCGACGGGCGCGGCGGAATTCACATCTGGACCGTGTTCGATCGCCCGATCCCCACTGAGCGCGTGTTCGCGCTGGGGCGTCGGGTCACCGCCGATTATCCGGTAGAGATTTTTCCCAAACAACCACGAGTCGCACCCGGCGGGTTTGGCAACTGGATCCGCCTGCCAGGAATGCACCATTCTCGTCCTCACTGGAGCAGATACTGGTGCGAGTCTCGTTGGCTCGACGCCGAAGAAACCGTTCACGCGATTCTTGCGATCGAACCGAGTCCCGTTGAGTTGCTGCCCCCTATTGTCCGCGTCAGACGTATTCCGACATCTCGACGTCTTTCGTCCCAAGACTTTTCGCTGAACTTCACCGATTCGCCCGAAACGCTTTGCGGCTGGCTAGAACAGCATGGCGTCGTGGTCAAGGAGCAGCGGCACCTCTCTGGGGGCGCCGTCGCGCTAGTGCTCGGTCGGTGCCCCATCAATCCCGATCACGGCGAGGCACCTGGCGACACATCCGTTGCCGTCATTTGGCGACCATCCGGCGTCGGATTCCATTGTTTCCATCGCCGATGCAATCAGGTGGGATGGAGGGTCCTTCGCGCGAGGATCGACCCGAATTATCCCTCTCCGTCGGGATTTAGTGCGCGTCATCAAGACGTCCCCTTAGCTAGTGGCGGCCAACCTAAGGTCAACGGATCCGCTTCGATTCGAAGAGTGCGAGTCTTAGATCGCCCTAACAAGAACTGCACAGGAGAACATCGTGAATGAACTCGAGATTATTCCTGGTCGGTTCACGCCAAGTGGAAATATCACCCTGACCGTGCGAATTGACGGCAGTACCGTGGACGTTCGTCAGATCAACATCACGAACCCAGACGACCGCGATGCCTTCGTGAACGACCTTATCGCGAGACAAGTCGGAATTGACCCAAGTGAGATTACTGAGGCCCTCATTGGAATCGCCTCGGACGTGGCGGCAGACTCCGCTGATTCTGCCGACCAGGCGCGACGATCCCAAGCAACGGTTCTCATCGACCTGGTCAAGGAATCTGGCGCGGAGTTGTTCCATGACCTGGATGGCACCGCATACGCCACTATCAATATCGAGGATCATCGAGAGACTCATCGATTGAGTTCCCGAAGCTTCAAACGGTGGCTTGGTCAGATGTACTTTCGCACGATCAACACGGCCGTGAACGCCCAGGCAATGACAGATGCCACTACGACACTCGAGGGAATTGCACGTTTCGAGGGTCCCGAATTGGAGACGAGTATTCGGGTAGCAGCCCGCGGAGAGTCGATCGTAATCGATCTCGGCGATCGCGATTGGAGTGTGGTCGTCGTTGACGCGAACGGCTGGAGAGTCGGCGATTCGCGAGAGTCATCCATTCGCTTTCGCCGCGCCTCGGGCATGCGGCCATTGCCGATGCCGGAGCGCGGCGGTTCCCTTCAAGAGCTTCGAAGGCTCATCAACATCGGCGATGACGAACAGTGGGCGCTCCTCCTCGGCTGGCTGGTTTCAGCCCTCCGCCCAATCGGTCCGTACCCGGTATTGGCTGTACACGGTCGCCACGGGTCGGCCAAGTCAACGCTCTGCCGGTTTGTTCGAGCCCTCGTCGATCCGAGCAGTACACCACTTCGCCGCCCGCCGAAAGAAGAACGTGATCTCATGGTCGCGGCTTCAAATTCATGGGTCGTCGCGTACGACAACCTGAGCGGAATCTCACAGTCGTTATCCGATGGATTGTGTGTCCTCGCCACTGGCGGTGGGTTTGGCATCCGCGAACTCTATTCGGATTCGGACGAATGCCTCTTCCACGCGGTCCGTCCGACGATGGTGAACGGAATCGATGACCTGGCAATCCGACCCGATTTGCTCGACCGGTGCCTGAATCTGACTCTTCCTGTCATTCTTGAACAGGATCGCCGCGACGAGGAAGAACTCAAACGAACCTTCAACAGTGTCGCCCCTCGCATATTTGGCGCGCTACTTGACGCTGTCTCTGCGGCGATTCGCAACCTTCCGACCGTAAGCCTTGAACGACGGCCGCGCATGGCAGATTTCGCAAAATGGTCAGTTGCCGCCGAATCCGCCCTCGGACTGGCAAGTGGCGCATTCTTATCCGCCTACCTCGGAAACCGTGATGACTCGAGTGTTCTTGCTGTGGAATCGTCAGCCATCGGAGCAGCCCTGGTCACGTTTATGTCAGGCCGCAATGAATGGCGGGGCACGGCCACTCAACTCTTGGACGAACTGAGCAATGAGGAGTATTCGACCGACAGATCACGGCGCCAAAAGGACTGGCCGAAGTCTGCACGTGCGGTCCGGAGCGCGCTCGAACGACTCGCCCCCAACCTATCCGCGATTGACATAAACGTCTCACTTCCGAGCCATCGCACCGGAAAGAGTAAGGAACGGATCATCGTTATCGAGAAAGCACCGGCACGACCGGTCACAAGGGTCGGACCGGCCGCAAACCCACCTCCCACACCCAAGAACGAACAAACGAAAGACCCATCTCTTGGCAACGTCGGCAGTCGACCGGCCGCCTCAGCCGCCGACGGGTCGCATCAAAACCCGCCTCACGAGCCTGAAAGTCCGACTTCGACTCATGCGGCCCAAGCGACCGGTCGTCCCGGACCTTCAGATCAACATGCGGCCGACTCTTCCGCGGCGATCAACCCTCTCGTCGATGAACCCGCGGAGTCGGCACTGGGCACTGACCGTCGCGACGCCGCGAAAACTGAAGACCAGGATGCTTCATCCGCTAACGTCGAAGGGGGTGATCTTGAATGGATCGAAATCTGAGCGCCCTGATAGCCCTCCAGGATCTTCGCCGTCGTGGGATGCTGATCGAACGGAGGGGTGACAGGCTCTTCATCAAGGTCGATCGAAGTGTTGTGCCCAAGAATCTGCGTACCGCCTTGACCGAGCTCAGGCCAAGTGTTCTGCACCTTTTCGAGACTTACACCGTTCGCGAGGGTTGGACGCCGACGGCCTGGCGAGACCGACTCTCGAAACTCGCGGATGCCTGCGAATCGACCGTTCCGAATCGGGCGACAGAGCTACGCGAATGGGCCGAGATGATCGACCTTCTCTACGTCCAGCCGAATCCCCATCCGCCCTGTCCGCCGATGGAGCCGGCCGAGCGAGAACGCCTTCACGATCTCGTGAGAGACAATGTGGCCCAGCAAGAATTGACAGATACAGAACGGGAAGCGGGATGATTTTCATGCGATCATGAACGGTTGCCCGACAAGCGTGTCGCCCGCCTGATTCAGGGAGGATATGACAATGATCATTGAGATGCTGCCGATCGATGAAATCAAGGAATACGACCGCAACCCCCGCGTGAATGACGCCGCGGTCAGGCCCGTCGCGGAGTCTATCCGGAGCTACGGATTCAAGGTACCGGTGATCGTTGATGCTGACGGCGTGCTCGTCGCCGGCCACACGCGCGTCCGGGCCGCCCGGCAGCTTGGATTGACTGAGGTGCCAGCGGTTCGAGCCAGTGACTTGTCGCCGGAGCAGATCAAGGCCTTTCGCGTGGCAGACAACAAGCTCCACGAACTCTCAAATTGGGACTACGAGTTGCTTTCGCTTGAGCTGGCCGACCTGAAATCGCTCAACATCGATCTGACGACGCTCGGATTCGATCTCGACGAAGTCAACGCAATCATTCAGCGACAGATGAACGAGGGACTGACCGACCCTGATGCCATCCCGGCCCCACCAGACGAAGCCATGACGAAACCCGGGGATCTCTGGATCCTGGGCGATCATCGTCTCCTCTGCGGCGACAGCGGCTCGGCGGCCGACCTCGATCGACTGTTGGACGGTGCAGTCATTCACCTGTGCAACACCGACCCGCCGTACAACGTCAACGTCGAGCCGCGATCAAACAACGCCCGGGCAGCCGGCTCAACAGCACTCCCTGCGATCGCGAAAAAGAAGGCGCACCTGCAGGGCTTTGACGACGCCCGGCAAGGCAAGCCGAAGCCCACCAGCAAGACGCTCCGAGCCAAGGACCGCGTGCTCACCAACGACTTTATGTCCGGCGCCGACTTCAACAAGATGCTGCTGGCATGGTTTGGCAACATTGCTCGCGCGCTGATACCGGGCGGCTGTTTCTACATCTGGGGCGGATTCGCCAACTGGGCGAACTACTGCGACGCGCTGGCGGCGTGCGGGCTCTACTTCGCCCAGGGCATCACGTGGGTGAAGGACCATCCCGTGCTCGGCCGCAAGGACTTCATGAACGACTGCGAACACGCCTGGTACGGCTGGAGGGAGGGCGCGGGGCACAAATTCTACGGCCCAAACAACGCCCGCAACGTCTGGCACGTCAAAAAGGTCAATCCGCAGAGCATGGTTCACCTGACCGAGAAGCCGGTGGAACTCGCCATTCGCGCAATACAGTATTCGTCTCGTCCGGGCGAAAACGTGCTCGACGTCTTCGGCGGTTCTGGTTCAACACTGATCGCCGCCGAACAGGCTGGCCGCAAGGCTTACCTGATGGAACTCGACCCGCTCTATTGCGATGTGATCGTCCAGCGGTATGAGTCGTTTACCGGCAAGAAGGCCGAACGAGTCACCGGCCGGAGCAACGCCCCGGTCGATGCCGAGGCGCTGAAGGTGAAGAAGTGATGGGGTGCCGATCAGGCATTCGCGGCCAGCGCGTGGTACTCGGTCATCGCGTCCAGGTGAACGGACGGCGTGGCGGCGTAGTTCCTGCGATGCCGGACGTCGAGGATGCCACGCTCGCGAAGGAACGCCAGCGTGATGGCGACGTTGGTCATCGCGACGTCGCGGCTATGGCCGCGCTCGTACTCTACCAGCGAGAGGATGGAAAAGCCGACCTCACCCAGTTCTTCGGCCGCAAAAGCGATCTGCTCAAACGACGCCAGAGGGCATCGGTGGGCGTACGGTCGGCCGCGTCGCGGCGTCACCGTCCGGACCAAATGGCCATCGGCGACCTCGAACCGCTCGTCGATCTCAATCGATACCATCGTCCACCTCCTGCCTCGGCTGATAGGTACCCTTGCATGTCTGGCATTCGACGCGATCGCTATCGATCCAGATCAGCAGGTCCTGCGACCGTTCGCCACAGCCGGGACAGGCGTCTTGGTACGCAACCAAACCAGCCTCGTCGTACGGCCTGCCGTTCTCGCCCGCCATCAGGCACCCGCCTTTTCGGTGGCGGCGAACTGGCCGCGATCGACCTTCTTGAAACGCGCGTCACCGCCCTTCTCGTTGATCTCGCGCATCAATGCGGCATGGAGCGTGGCGTGCGGCGTCTTGCCGCCGGGCGATGTCCAGAGCTTCTGATCGGCCATCGCGGTGATCAGTTCCTGCGCTCGCATCGGTTCGCCCGACTTGGCGAGGACGGCCGCCGCGGCGTCGAGGGCGCTAACGCGCTTCGCCTTGGCGGCCTTAGCCTCCGTCGCTTTAGGCGGTTTGCGCTTCGACGCCTTTGCATCGACGCCGGGACGCTTCGCCACCTGACCGCCCTTCCCGGTAATGGACTTCTTGGCGGAGGACTTGGTCGTACGTTTCGAGGTCTTCTTCGCTGCCATGTTCAAACTCCTCTGTATCGTTGTATGAAAAACCGCCGCTTCAACGCGAAGCGGCGTGTGGGATCAATGGGCCCGCTTGCTTTGAACGATTGTGAGCTGGTATTCGCTGCCGTCGGCCATGCGGATCACCAGACCCGAGTCGCTCGTCAGCATGCCGACATCCTCATAGCTCCTGACCGACGCGATGCACTCCTCACCGTCCCAGTCGAAACTGGCGACCATGTCGCGTGCGAGGTCGGCCATCGCAAGGTCGTCATCATTCCCCTCCATCTCCTCGTGGGCGTCGGCGAGGTTGTCCATCAGGTTGACCAGGGCGTTCTGTATTTCCATTTCGGTTGCGGACATCGTTCGTTCTCCTTTCGTTGGTTAGTCGTTCACTGGGATGGTCATGATTCTGAAGCTGCCGTCCGGCATCTCGTGGTCGACGAGGTAGGCGAACGCGACCCCCGTGGCCGCGAGCCGATCCGTGTCGGTCTGGGCAACCACCTTGTGGCCGTCGAGCAGGATGGCCACGCCTCGGCCGCTGGCGTTGACGTGCTGGATGGCTTCGCCGGCCGTCCGGAACTCAATGGCCTCGAATTCAATACTCATGGTCGGTTCTCCCTTCGTTCACTCAGTTCATTCGAAGGCGATGTCGGCCAGCCCTTCGCAAAGCGACTCGACTATGATCTGGGCCACCTCGGTCGCCGGGCGCAGGTCCCAGCCGCGATCGAAGCGGGCCACCGTCGTTTTGTCGCTCGTTCGCTGGAGCCAGAGCTTCGAGATCCGGCTCCTGTCGAGCTCGTACGATTCACACTCGGCATGCTCGGCGAAGACCAGCGCCTCGAACTTGTGGCCGCCGATCGTGCCCATCACCCATCGTCCGCCGCAGTAGCGATCGCGGCTAATCCGCTTGATCGAGAAGCTGTCGAGGAGGTCGCTGATCATCTCGAGCGAAACCTGACTGCCGCCGTTGTCGTCCATGTTTTCGTTGCGCGTCGTCATCGTTCGTTCTCCTTCCGGGTCAAATTCAACCCACGATTACATGAGGGCGACTCTCGCGCGACACATCAAGTCGATTACACCGGGATTCCATTGATTCAGAATGAATTTCTCATTCGTGCGATAATCGGACGATGGACATGTCAGAACCTTGACATCTGGCTGCGGGCAGCCGATTGGCGTTCCGAGCGGCGAAGGGCGAGCCAGGTCGCCAACTCGGGCCCCCAGCGCGCCACGGGCCAACGTCGCCGCCTGTCGCTACGCCCCGGGCGGCGAACTCTGCCTGGCTTTCGCACCGGGGGAAACCGATGAATCCGCCGGCAACGCCTGATCGCTCGAATCGAGAATCGCCTCCCGCTCGTGAGGCGGCCCGCACGACCAGGGCTCCGAATCCACTCGACACCGTGACCTGTGAGCGGCCGCGTTGCCCGATCTGCGGTTGCCCCAAACTCGTGAAGTACCGCTCCATCGCTGATCAGGGAGACGGCAGCACCTTGTCGTGGGTCAGGTGCGCCAAGAACGAGTGCGGCCATCGCTTCAAACTACTCATGGAATAGGCCGGGCCTTCCAGAATCTGGAAGCCGCCGACGCGGATGGAGATATGAATTCAGGAGGAACGCGCGCTTTGAGACTTAGGTTTTGGAGGTCCGCAGCATGACGCAGGATCGTGCTGGGCACGGCGAAAAAATGAGTCGGCGAAAAGAACAGGCCATCGCTGCGCTGCTCGAATGCCAAACCGTCAGCCAGGCCGCTGAGCGTGTCGGGGTTTCCGAACACACACTTCGCAACTGGATGAAGCGGCCGG
This sequence comes from uncultured Planctomycetaceae bacterium, assembly GCA_938008425.1. GTDB lineage: Bacteria > Planctomycetota > Phycisphaerae > UBA1845 > UTPLA1 > JADJRI01. Next base: position 8,922 of record CALLKH010000442.1, read on the forward strand.
AGTTCCGCGACGCCTTTGCAGCGGCCCGGCGAGAGTTCCTCGACAACGCCCTCTCACGACTGGAGAAGGGTTTCGAGTTCGCCGTTGCCATTCTCCAGAAAATCGCCGGTGACAACGGGGCTCCGACCTATGCCCGCGTATCCGCCGCCAAGGGACTGATCGACTCCAGTTTCCGTGCAGCGGAATTACAGGAGCTGATGCATCGCCTCACCCGGATCGAAGAAAGAGTACACGACCGATCGAACGAAGACGCACGCCGATCGGCCTGACCTGAGGGTTCCTACCATGCGCATTCAGCAACGACTCGCCAGACTCGAGAGGGAACTCACCATGGGCGCCTGCCCACTCTGTGGACCTGGTGGAGAGTACCACGTGTTGATGGCGTTCTGGCCGAACGGCATAGATAACCCGCCCTGCCTCGATGGCAACGGTCGTGAAATCCCGGATTCTTGTCCCGGTTGCGGCGAGTCTATCCTCTTCTCAGGACGACCGATCAAACTCTATGGCGGGCTTGATCCGAGGGAACTCTGGCCCGAATCTCTGTTTGATCAGCGCTGACGACATCGTAAATGTCCACGCCGTTGCGGCTCGGTGGGAGCGATCTTGGGTGAGCCACGATCGAAGCGACAATCATTGAGTCGATACCAAACGGTTCATGTTCGCGGCCGGTGTTCTGACCCGTGATATCGCCAATCTCTGTTTGGGCCAGAATCGGCGAACGAGTTACGTTTCTACTCGAAGCCTCCGACCATGGTCTTATTGAGTTACGAGTTGTCTGAAGAGCGTAACCCGTCGTCGAAAGGGAAGCCTTAAAGCCCACCAGGAATCTCCACCTCTCCCCCTACGGCATTTTGTTGACAAGCTGGTACTCCGGCACGCCGTCATGCTCAACCCCGGCCGCCTCGGTCCGTGGGCCCCGCCACAAGGTCACGGAAGCCAAGACGGCCGCACTGTCGAAGAACCAGGCCCGCGCACTGCTCTCCGGCATCGACCCCCAGCGACGTCGTCAGGATCCGCGACCGGGCCATCATCGCGGCCATGATCTACACCGGCGTGCGCGTCGGCGCCATCGCGAAACTCCGTCGTCAGGATTTTTACTTCGACGGCGCCCAGTGGATGTTCAGATTCGAGGAGAAAGGCGGCAAGGTGAGAAACATCCCCTGCCGGCACGACCTGGAGACCCTGATGCGGGACTGTCTGGCGGTCGCCGGCGTCGCGGAGGGGGAAGCCCCCCTT
>CALLKH010000443.1 GCA_938008425.1 uncultured Planctomycetaceae bacterium
GTGGTTCGAAGATTTCTGGCCCAGGCTGAGACGATGGAATGATGAGCGTCACAACGGGCCTCTCGCGCGGAACGCATTGACGAAACGCAGGGATCGACAGCCATCATGAGCTCGCCTGACGATATTGTTAAGATCATTCGTTCGTCGCCGAAAGTTCCCGCGCCCTCGCACACCGTTTTCAAAATTCTCGAAATGACCAAGGATGAGAATTGCTCGGCCAAGAAGGTGGGCGAACTCATCCAGAGCGACGCCGGATTAACGGCCCAGCTTCTTCAGCAGGCCAACAGCGCCCTCTACGGATTCAATTCGCCGACGTCCTCCCCGCAGGAAGCCTGCGTTCGCCTCGGCATGAAGCGCGTTCGTTCGGCGGTCATCAACAAGCACATCGTCAACGGCCTTGGAAAAGCTCGCCCCGAGGGTTTTGACGCCAATCGCTACTGGCAGGGGACGCTCGCAGTAAGCGTTGCCGCGAAGGATTTGTGCCAGCAGCTCTTGCCGGCCAGGTCGGAGGATGCCGGTACGGCCGGACTTCTCTGCGACATCGGCATCGGCATGCTGGCGTTCGGAGTTCCCAAGGAGTACACGCCGGTTCTGGTTCAGCAGGCAAACACCGGCGACCCCCTGCATCGCGTCGAGCGGCGGATTCTTCAGATCTGGCATGGAGAGGTTGCACAGAAAATTCTTCAGGACTGGAAACTCGACGCCCACATTCTGACGGCCGTTCAGAATCACCACTACGACCTCTGGGAGATGGCGGCCGAGAAGCCGGAGACGTTTTCCCGGATCGTTGCCGCCGCGGTGACACTATCGGAGATCGCGCTCGATGGGTCGGATATGGATCGGGTGTCGAGCCTCTTTGCGCAGGTCGATGCGCTCTCGAAGAACGCCGACTCGATCGTCAATAAAATGATGGAAGGCCTGGTCACGCGAATTCAGCAGACCGCCGAGTCATTCTCTGTCGAGTTAGGTTCGGTGGCCGACATGCAGGCGAACTTCGACGATCTCTCAACGGCGATTCCGGATGTCGGCGCGAGGATGTCGTTTACGCCGATGGGGCCCGACAAGGGCTGATCAGTTTCGATCCCGCCGATCGGACGGCGTCGGTCGTATTGCCTCCTCTCGCATCACGTTCATCGCTCTCATTGATGCTCAAAGAAAGAAAAACGGCGACGGAATGTCATTCCGTCGCCGTCATGATTTTCTTCATTCATTCGTGCGCGGGTCGAGCATGGCCCGCTGATGGATCGAACGAGCCGAACGGGCCCGGTTCGAACCGTATGGGTGCGGTCTCAGGCGCCGACGCGGGCGTCCTGCATGGGCCGCGGTCCGCCCGCCGGAATTGGCGTTGCACCGCTCGACTTCGAGCCATCGGCTGACATCGGGCGGGGAGCGGAGGCCGACGATCGACCAGCGCCGCCGGACGATTGGCCGACAATGACATTACCGGCGAAGATCGCGCCATCGGCGATTTCAAGGCGGTTGGTCCTCATGTCGCCCTCCATCCGGGCCGTGGACTTGAGGTGGAGCTTTTCGCCGACCGTCAGGTTGCCCTTGCACTCGCCTTCGATTGTCACATTGGCGGCTTCGACATTGGCCGTGACGTGGGCGCCTTCGGCAATGTGCAGCGTACCCTTCGACTTGATCTCGCCGTCAAATGAACCTTCGACACGCACACCCTTGTCGAAAGACAATTCACCCTTGAACTTGGCGTCAGCCCCGATCACCGTTGGAAATTCGCCGTTTGAATCGGCCATTGTCAAAAATCCTCCAGCCGGCCGACTGGGGGCCGGGTGTCTCCATGACTTCTTCGGATCCGTCCGCTGAAACCCTCCGTGGAGAGGGGCCGAGTATACCGAAATCGCATCGGAATACAACCGAATCCGCGCATTCGAAACGCGCGTGCATTGTTTGTTCGACGATCGTCCGGTGCGGGATCCGGCGAATTCTCAAATCACATGCGATTGAACGACGTAAACAGTACGGATGACGAACCTTGAGCCCGCTCACCGGTTGTGAATTCTTGTGGGGCGCTGTCGTCTTCCAGTGAACTACGCCCGTGCCTTCATCTCGGTTCGAGATTCTCGAGCTGAGCGGACGATTCTGTTTCGGGTGCGGGCGCACCGGGCTGCGTCACTTGGGCGAGAAACTGCGCAAGCAGGGGAAGTGTATTGCGATAGACGCTGCCTGACGGATTTGCGATCCAGCCGTGTTCCGCGTATCGAACGCGGCCGAAGTCATTGCGCGCCCCGCAGTTGTGACAGGCGTCTTTGAGCAGCGTCGCCTGGCTGAAGGGCACGATCGAATCCCATTCGCCGTGAAGCGTCAGAATCGGCGGGGCGGCGGCGCTGACCCACGTGATCGGCGAGGCGTCCCGATAGCGGTCTGGGTGTTCTTTTTCGGTACAACCCATGAAATTCTTCACGATTGGTGCAACGTGAAGCCCTCCACCTTCTTCGAGCGGGGCGAGCATCGTCGGGCCGTAGATGTTCACGACGCCGCAAACACTCGTACTGACGTCTTCGTGAGGTTCGTCGCCGATGATCCGCGTTTCGCGGCAAAGTCCAACCATCAGCGCAAGATGGCCGCCGGCGGATTCTCCGCCGATCACGATTCGATCCGGGTCGATGCGATAGTCGGCCGCGTAGCGACGCAGGAAACGCACCGCCGCGGCCGCATCCTCGACCTGGGCCGGAAAATGGCAGTTTCGATTGGCGAGGCGATAGGACGCCGAAGCGGAGACATAGCCGAGCGACGCGGTGGTTTCGGCGAGCGGATGCATGAGACGCCGGTTTCCGAACGCCCAGCCGCCGCCGTGCAGCCAGAGCACCACCGGCCGAGGCGAAGTCAGCCCCTTGGGCCGGACGATGTCCATGCTGAGTGATACGCCGCCATCGCGGTCGGCATAGATGACATTTCGAGTCCATTCGGTTTCGTAGAGCCCGACGGGCGGCTGAACGCAGCCGGCGAAGACGGGAATGGCCGTGAGCAAGGCGATTGCAAACACGATTCGTGAACGTTGCATGAGCGTTACCATGATCCGCGTCTGCCGCGCTCGAACCGATTACAGCCGGCTTCTGCGACTAGGGGCGCGTGCGATTTGAGAGTGTCGATAGTGCGGCATCCATGTCATCGTGAACTTCAAAGAACTTGATCAGACGGGTCGTCTCGAAGACGCCGCGGACGAAGGGCGTCGGCCCCGACAGTACGAACGCGCTCTGCTGGGTGTTCGCCCGGGCCGTGAGTTGCACGAGCTGGCTGAGGCCCGCCGAGGTGATCATCGACACGCCCGAGAGATCGACGGCGATTTTCGACGCGCCGGAATCCAGGAGTTCGCCGCCTTCGCCGACCAACTCCGACATCTCGTCCAGCACTCCGACGAGTGAGATGATCCAGACGTCGCCTTTTTGTTGCCTGCTGATGATCATTCGCCCCAGAACCCTGACGACTCCCCGGACTTGTTCGACGAGGACTCTGAGTTTGAGTCTCCCTGGCGGGTGTCCTTCCGGGCCCGCTCCTGTTCCTTGCGGAACTTAACTTCCGCCCGGCCTTCGGTCCAGCCCTGCTCATATCCCTGTCGATAGCCCTCAGGAGCCATCCAGGTCCACATCCATGCAGCGCTGTCCTCGGTCCACGACGCTTTCGCGTCGCGTCGCCCGTCGGTACGCCCGTTGTTGAAATCCTCCGAAGAGACCGACATGCGCGGACCGCTCCCGCCCTTGGAGTCACTTTCGCCGCAGGCTGTGCCAAAGATCGCGGCGGCCAGAAGCATCATCGTAAACACACGGGTCTTGGAAGAAGGCAGGCTGATTTTCATTTGTCCTTCTTTAGTCGATAGATGCCGCGCTCACAGGCGACGACAAACGTCTCGGCCGTCGTCTTGAGCCGCTCCCAGCCCTGTCTGATCTTATCCGCCTCGTCCGGTTCGATCGCCCCGTCATCGGCGACGGAATCGCTGACCTCGTTCAGCAGATGGCTGAAGGCCTTGACCAGGTGCTGGGTCGATTGCAACAGGTCGTTATCGATGTCGCGGCACTCGGACTCGGGATTGTGAACGAAAAAGCCATCCGCTTCGTGGCAAAGCCAGCTGACGATCGGCGTGTGGCCGGTGACGGCAATGATCTCCCGCAGTCGATCGAGCGGGTTTCGCGCACCGCTGAGATCGGGGTCACCGGGATCCGCTTCCTGGCACCATTTGTAGATAAGGGCGGGGCTCAGCTTCAGTTCGCTCGCCAGCGCCTTCACGCCCACGATTTCGGCCGCCTCACGAAGTACTTCGTTGGATTTCATATCGGACTCCTGCCGTTTCGGATGGCTGATTCCGGCGGCCGATCGGACCGGCCGTTCGGATTGGGAAATCATTCAATCCTGAATCGGCCCGGCCCATTATAATTCACGCTTCAGATTGGAGGTCCGCCCTTTGACGGAAAAAAAGCTCGATTCCGCCTTCCAGACCAAGACGGCGATCCGCGGCCTCCTCGATTCCGGCGGATTCTTCCCGAAAAAGCGCTACGGCCAGTGCTTTCTGATCGACCGCAACCTGATGAACCGATTGCTGGAGTCGGCGGAGTTGGGGCCGAAAGATTGCATTCTTGAAGTCGGCGTGGGAACCGGCAGCCTGACGGGCCTGCTCGCTGAACGGGCGGGACGCGTCGTGGCCGTGGAGGTGGATTCCGACGTCGCCTCCCTGGCTGCCGAGGCCTTGGCCGGCTTTGACAACATCTGGCTCGTTCAGTCGGATGCGCTGGCGGGCAAGTCGGAGCTTTCGTCGGCGCTGACCGAGGCCGTGCGGACCGCCCGCGGGGAACTCGGCGGCGCGCTCAAACTCGTCGCCAATCTGCCGTACGACATCGCCACGCCCCTCGTGATCAACCTGCTCGAAAGCGATCTGCGTTTCGACCAGATGTGCTTCACGGTGCAGACCGAGGTGGCTGATCGATTCCTGGCGGAACCGAATACGCATGACTACGGCCCGGTCAGCATCCTGACCCAGACGCTGGCCGTGGGCCGACGGGTCTGCAAGCTCCCGCCGCAGGCATTCTGGCCCGCGCCAAAGGTCCATTCCAGCATGGTTCGCCTCGATATTCGCGAACTCTCGGCCGTTCCGGTCGCCGACATTCGCGGCTTTTCGGCGTTCATTCGCGGATTCTTCAACCACCGTCGCAAGACGCTCGGCCACACCGCCAAGGCGGATGGCATCGCGGACCGGTTTTTGCCCGCACTCGCGGCCATCGGCGTCGATCCGACTGCACGGCCGGAGACCCTCACGCCCGCCCAGTGGGCTGATCTCTTCCGGGCGTCCGGGTGACGGACGGCGGGGGGCTCGATATAATTCCGCCCACGCGTCTCGTCGTGGTTTCGGGTCGCGATCGGCTGACAGTCCTGAACCCAGGGAACCATGATGCCCTCGAATCCGGGCGACCCCCAGACGGCCACAACGCACCATCTCGTCAAAGGCGAGGACCTCAACCACCATCAGACGCTCTACGCGGGCCGATGCGTGGAGTGGTGCGTCCAGATCGCGTACATCACCGCCGAGAGCTGTTTCGACGAGGCGAGGCCGCTGGTCTTCATGTCGGTCCGCTCGCTCTCCATGCGAACGCCCGCGCGGGTGGGGGACATTCTCGAATACACGGGGACGGTCGACTACATCGGCGATTCGACGATCGGCGTGCGGGTCGATGCCAAGATCACCCAGCCGAAGACCGACCCGAAGATCGTCGCCACGGGAACCTTTCTCTTCTGCACGGTCGATTCCGAGGGCCGGGCGGCGAGCCACGGCCTGCCGGCGCTCAAGAACGGCAACCGGCCGGCGCAGGAGCGGTGGGTTCGCTCGATCGAAGAAGAACGGCGAAGCGTTCCGCTTTAAGCCGCACTCAACATGAATACGGACGACACCATTGCGGCCGTCAGTTCTCCGCCGGGGGCTTCGGTGCGGGGAATCGTGCGCATTGCGGGGCCGGAGGCGTTTGCGCTGGGGGCGAAGCTGTTCACGTCCAAGGGGTGGGGTGCCGCTGACTCGGCATCTTCGCCCACGCCCGCGCGGCTGACGGGTGTCATCACTGTGCAGGGCCGGCAGCTTACCGCGCTGGCCTATTTATTCCGCGCACCGCGAAGCTACACCGGCGGCGACATCGTCGAGCTGCACACGACGGGCTCGTCGGTCGCGCTGGGGATGATCGTCGAGGCGGCCATCGCCTTCGGCGCGCGGCGGGCGGAGCCGGGGGAGTTTACGGCGCGGGCGTTCCTGGCGGGCCGGCTTGATCTCTCGCAGGTTCACGGCATCGCCGGCATGATCGCCGCGCGATCGGACCTCCAGCTCAAGGCGGCCGAGCGGCTTTTGCACGGGGCGCTCTCGAAGCGGGCCCTCGAAGCCCGCGAGGAACTGGCCGATTTGCTGTCGCTCGTCGAAGGGGCGATGGATTTCGCCGACGAGCCGATCGAATTCATCACGCCCGCGGCGCTTCGCGGGCGGCTCACCCGCGTCATGGAGCGGCTGACCGCCACGGTGGATGCCGGGCTTCGCGCCGAGCGCTGGGGGCGGCTGCCGCGCGTGATTCTGGCGGGGCGGCCGAACGCGGGGAAATCGAGCCTGCTCAACCGGCTGACCGGCATGGACCGGGCGATCTGCACGCCGGTGGCGGGGACGACGCGCGACGTGATCACCGCGCCGCTCGCGCTGGGCGAATCCGAGTGCCTGCTGGTTGACATCGCGGGGATCGAGGAGACGGCGGCGGCGTCGCTGCCCGATGGCGGCTCGACCGAATCGGCGTCGAGCCCCGAATCCCGGGCGCAAGCCATGGCCCGCGCGGCGATGGCGGACGCGGACCTCGTGCTGCTGGTGGTCGATGCAGGCAGCATGGACACAGCGTCAGGTGCTGGCTCCCTGCTGCCAGCCGAGCTCAGTGTCGTAAGCACCGATAGTGAGACGCCGATTGTACTCGTCGCGAACAAGTGCGACCTGCTCAATTCGGCCGCTCGGGCGCGGTTCATGGCGGAGTCGAAGCCGAGCCCATCGAAACCAACCAAGCCGACCCTCTTGTTCGTCGATTTCGCCGTTGGCGACAGCCTCTTCGTGTCGGCCGCAACCGGCGAGGGATGCGAGGCGCTCAAGACGCGAATCGCCGCGTCGCTCGTCGGCTGCGAGGTGGACCGCCGGGATGACGCGATCGCCCTGATGGCCGAACACCGGGCGTCGCTCGACCGGGCGATCGACGCCATCGGCCGGGCCCTCGATCTGGCGGGTGTCCCGGAATCTGGTCTTGATCATGCAGACCTGGTGGCATCAGAGCTTCGCATCGCGGCCGATGAACTCGGCGTGCTGGTGGGGCGGGATCAGACGGAGGATCTGCTCGGGCGCATCTTCGCCCGGTTCTGTGTGGGAAAGTGAGTACCCGAGCCTTGAGGGCGATTGAGGCAGAGCGCGTTAAGCCCCCGTGTTCCGGGTGGGCCGAAAGCATCGATTTGATGTGCCTGGGGACAAAACTCGTCCTTCGCCGTCGGCGTAAAATGCGCCAGGCCGACGTACCGCGAGCCACGCTCCCCGTTTGACGGCAATTTCCGTCTCCACTACGATTTAACGTTTGCCTGCGAACGGCTCGCATGCCGTTTCGGGGGCGTTTTGCGCTGTGCGACGAGGTCATCGGATGATCAGTAAAGAGCTGTTAGAACTCATGGCCTGCTCAAGCTGCAAGAAGCCGCTTGAGTGGCGAAACCCCGAGCAGGGCGACGACGTCCAGGGCTGGCTGGTCTGTACCGGCTGTGGATTGCGGTATCCCTTCCGGAACGACATTCCGACGATGTTGATTGAAGAGGCGCAGCCCCCGAAATAACGCCGGCGCCTGGCCGAAGTCATACGGGGGCGAAATCCCCCTGCGAGCAGAGGGGCCGGATTCACGCGTGTGCGGAATTCAACGGTGGGCCGATCTTCCCGCGGCTGATTGATAGGACCGAATGTTCGCCATCATCTCCGACATACATTCGAACCTCGAAGCACTCAAGACGGTGCTGGCCGACATTCATCGCCGGGGGGTCAAGACGATCTACTGCCTTGGCGACATCATCGGCTACGGTCCCGATCCCGGGCCGTGTCTCGACCTGGTGGCCCAGCATACGACGCTCAGCCTCTGCGGCAACCACGACCACGCCGTTTTCTACGAGCCGGCGAATTTCAATGTCAGCGCGGAGCGGGCCGCCTTCTGGACCCGGGCGAGCCTTGAGGATGAGGCCGATGTCGAGAAGCGCAACAAGAGGTGGCGGTTCCTCGGCGCGCTGAACCCGCGCGAAGAGTTGAACGGCTTTCTCTTTGTGCACGGCTCGCCGCGCAAGCCGATCAACGAATACCTGTTCCCCGACGACATCTACACCGCGCCGCACAAGCTCATGGCCAACTTTGAACGCATGGAGCAACTGACCTGCTTCTGCGGCCATACCCATGTCCCAGGCGTCTTCGTGGATGATCCGTACTTCGAAACGCCCGACGAGATGGGCGACTCTCACACGTATACGATTGGCGAGGAGAAGGTGATCATCAACGTCGGCTCGGTCGGCCAGCCTCGCGACCGCGATCCGCGGGCCGCCTACGTCATCGTGAATGAAGATGAGGTCGAATTCATTCGCGTCGAGTACAACATCGACGTGACCGCGAAGCGCATTCGCGAAAACCCGTTCCTGGATGATTTTCTGGGCCAGCGCCTCTATGAAGGAAAATAGCGGCCATATCGTGCCGTCGGGCCGCTGAGTCTGCCGGCGTCTGAGTATTTCGATTCCTCTACCCACGGACTGTTCAACACAATGGATTCACAAACCAAGAGGACGCTGGCCGCGACAGCCCTGTGCCTGCTGCTCCTCTTCGCATGGGCTCAGATCAACCTGATCATGGACCCGCCCAAGCCGCCGGCGACGACGGCGCAGAATACGTCGACCGATGCCGCGCCGAGCACACCGGTCGCGACGGACGGCGAGGCCACGACGCGCTCCGCCGATGGGGCGACGATCGCCGCTGCGCCGACGTCGACCGAGCTTCGGGCGATCGCCGCCGAATCGACGGAGCCGGTGCTTCTCGGCAGCGATGTGGAGCCCGATGCCGCCCATGGCGTGGAGAATCCCTATCGAATCGTCGCGAAGATCTCGCCGATCGGGGCGAGCATCGAGACGGTGAACCTGAATGAGTATCACGCGCAAGTCGAGCGCGCCCGGGACGAAAATGGCCCGAATACGTACAACCTGATCCGCCCGCTTCGAGATCCGAAGAGCGGCGCGATCTATCGATCGTTCGTCACCGAGAGGCTGTATCTGACGGAGCTGAAGAAGGAAATCTCGCTTGCGGATGTTCCGTGGAAGGTGACGAAAACTACCGACGAGGCCGGTGACGCCGTCGCGCTGTCGCTCACGATCAAGTCAGGGGAACTGGACGCGGTGCGGCTGACGAAGACGTATCGCCTTGCGAAGGCGTCGCAGACGATTCAGATTTCGTACGACGTTGAGAATCTCTCGTTCAAGCCGCAGAAGGTGCGAATCTCGGAGACGGGGCCGACCGGCCTGGTTCGCGAGGACATTCGATATGACCACGTTCGCGTGGTCACCGCCGCCATCGACGGCGAGGGCGCGGTGCGCCTCGTTGAATATCCGATGCGGTCGGAGATTTACAAGGCCGCCGAGCATAAGCGGGATTTCACGGTGGACTCGGACCAGCATCTCCTCTGGTCCGCTCTGAGTAACAAGTACTTCACATGCATCGTGACGCCGCTGGCGCTGGAGGGCTCGAAAGCCAACCACGCCGGCTACCTGGAGCGGTTGACGGCACGCGCCCGAATTGACAATGCCGAGGAAGAATCCGATCTGACGACAGTCCAGGTGTACGCTCCTGCGGACGCGATCGCACCGGGCGCGAAGCTGACGTTCAAGGTGGAGGCGTACTGCGGTCCCAAGAGTGAGCGGGTGTTTGAGGCGATTCCGGCCGCGGTTTCGCGGAAGTACGCCCTGACGATGGCGGCCGATCGATCTTATTGCGCGTTCGAGTCGGTCGGCATGGTCATGCACTGGCTGCTCGATTTCATCTACGGCATCGTCGGCAACTTCGGGGTGGCGATCATCATGCTGGTGGTGATTGTGCGATCGATTTTGCATCCGATCTCGAAGAAGGGCCAGATCAACATGATGCGGATGCAGAAGAACATGGCCCGCATCAAGCCGAAGCTCGAAGCGCTTCAGGAACAGTACAAGAACGACAAGCAGAAGCTCGCCCAGGAACAGTTCAAGCTTCAGCGTGAAGAGGGCATCACTCCCGCCAGCCAGATGCTCGGCTGCCTGCCGATGTTCCTACAGATGCCCATCTGGATTGCGCTCTACACGACGCTGAACACCAACGTCGACCTTCGACACGCGCCGTTCTTCGGTTACATCCACGACCTCTCCGCCCCCGACGGCCTGATCATCTTTGATTCGCAGTTCAGCATCCCGCTCATCTCGTTCATGATGGGCGGGCCGATCACGGCGCTGAACCTGCTTCCGATCATCATGACGGTGCTGATGTACGCTCAGCAGAAGCTGACGCAGAAGCTCACCAAGCCGGACAAGCCGCCCGCGCCCAAGCTCGACAAAGACGGCAACCCGATGCCGGACATGACGGCCCAGCAGCAGAAGATCATGAGCTTCATGATGATCTTCATGGGCTTTTTGTTCTACAACATGCCGTCCGGGCTTTGTCTTTACATCCTGTGCAGCAGTTTCCTCGGCATGTGCGAGCAGTGGTACATTCGCAAGCACATCAAGGAGCAGGAAATCCGCGGCGACTTCGACGCCCCCAAGGGCGAGCCGGCCAAGCCCGGACCGAAGAAGCCGCCCGGCTGGTTTCAGCGAAAGATTGAGGAACTGCAGAAGGCGGCCGAGCAGCAGCGCGTGCCGCATCCGAAAAGCCCGATCCCGACACGCGGCAAGACGAAGAAGAAGAGCCGGTTCTAACGCCCATTCGATCGCAGGACCGGTTCGATCGCGCGGGTTCGGCAGTCGTTTAACCGCACCTTGGCGCGGCGCCGCCTTGACGAATCAATCGGCCGGGGCATAGCGTATTCCGTGCCGGTGATGGTCGGACTCGATGCGGTTCGACGAGTCTGCCAAGACAGGTGCCGGCAGCCTCGGGCGCGTGGCGAAACAGGCATACGCTGGGGACTTAAAATCCCTTGTCCGAAAGGACGTGCGGGTTCGATTCCCGCCGCGCCCAGTTCTGAGTTCACTTCATTCGCGGCGTTCAAGGCCATGCCCAAGCTACAGGCCATCTCCGAGACTTCGCTGTATGCCGACGATCTCGATCGGGCGATCGACTTCTACAGTCGCATCCTCGGCCTGCGGCAGATCTCTTCGATGAACGAGCGCGGTGTCGTATTTCGCGTGAATGCCGAGCAGGTGCTGATCATCTTCGATCCGGCCGTCACCCGGGCCGATGATTCGGTCGTCCCGTCGCACGGCTGCGAGGGTGCCGGGCACGCGGCATTTTCAATCGAGCCCTCCGCGCTGGCGGAGTGGCGTCAGTCTTTGATCGATAACAAGGTGATCATCGAGAGAGAAGTGGATTGGCCCCGGGGCGGGCGGTCGATCTATTTCCGCGACCCGGCCGGGAATTCAATCGAACTCGTGGCCGGCCCGCTCTGGCCGGATTGATGAACGGTCTACGGCCGGATCGAATTGGAATCCGACACCTCGCACTCGTCCGGGATGCCGTTCTCATCCATGTCGTCGCTGTCGCCGGCGCCGATGTCAAGGTCGTCCGGTACATCGTTCTCATTACAATCATCGAACGTGAACGCCGGAATGACCCATTCGATCACGCCGTCCAGCGCGGATTCGTCGGCCGTGTCGATCTGGTCCGTCGCAAGTGTGACCGTATGGACGCCACCCCGACCGTCCGTCCATTCGGCCTCCGCGCTCAGGACGATTCGATCCACCTGGGTCGGTACGATCAGGTCCGACTGATCGAGACCCTCGGCGGCAAGCCGGCGTTCCGTGCGGCGGACCTCGCGCGTGCCGAGATAGAAGGCGGCATAGACCGTGGCATCGAGGCCGGAGTCGTTGATGATCTTCAGCCGGATGAAACTGTCGTCGAGCGCTGCGACCTCACCTTCGCCGAGGAGATCGACCAGTGCGGAGGTCGAGCACCCCGCAATCCCGTGCAACGACGCAATGAGCGCCAGGCCGACGATGGTCGGTCGAACCGGATCTCGGCGAAAACCTTTCGAAAAGGGGATCGCAGCCTCGGCGGGGCGGATGATATGGGGCATACTGTCATTGCTCATATGGGGAACCACGACGAACGCGAGGTCATGGCATTATAACGCCGCATCGGTCGTTGTCTCGGCCGGAGTGTAGGAGATCGCTGGCACCGAGGCCGGCTCGTTTGGCGGCGGGGCCGGAGCGGCGTAACATCCGGGCCGTAAACTAAGGAATCTCCTTGAATACCTCGACGCTGACCATCTCCGCCCCCGCCAAGCTTAATCTGACGCTGGCGGTGCTCCGGAAGCGCCC
>CALLKH010000444.1 GCA_938008425.1 uncultured Planctomycetaceae bacterium
CGACGATGCGAGCGGTTCCTCTATTCACCGCCCCGAGACGGGGCGGCTCTGATTGGGGAAGCGCCCCAGAAATCGCCTCGCGATAATCGTAGCAACTTCCGTTACAGTAATGCGGTCCGCCCAGAATCCAATGAATTCGAGCGACAGCGGGCGATCCTGAGAAATCCAAATCAGAGCCGGGCTGTCTCAGCCCGGTCTGATCCGAAACCCACGAGTCGGCTTAATCAGCGAAATCGGTCCCCATCGCGGATCCCGACCGGCAGGAGCCCCGTGAATGCACCCCGTCCCACCAAGCGACTGGCAGCCGCCTGATCCGTGGGAGCGACTGGCTGACGGCCAGGACCTTGAACACGAACTCGATCGTGAGATGTGCAAAACGCACCCGCTTCGATCCCTCGCGCCGCGGGCCGTCGCCCGGCGAACAGATTGCGATGACGTCCTGTTTGCACTCAATGATGGTCGTCTGGCCGTGGTTCACCTGACTTGGAACCACGAAGTTGATCCGGCCTGGCCCTACGTCGAGTATGTCGCCGACTGGGCCGACGTCACTTCCGAACTTCAGACCTGATCGATCGGTTCCATCCTGCATCGCGTCGAATCGCCCAGAATTCACGGCCGATTTGATCGCGGCGTCGTGGACGGCAGATCCGAATACCGACGCGAACGCGTCGCAAGTGTTCAGATTGAATGGCCGAGATATGTGGTACTCAAGAGCGTGGATCAGGATATACGAATGGTGGGCGGATCAGGCACCATCCTTACGCTATGGAGTCGGATTCGCATTTCTTGGTGCTTCGGCCGTTCTGTATCTGGGCTGGGGCCGAGTCTGGCTTTGGGGCATCGCGACGGGAATTGTCCCGCTGATCGCAGCGTTACTGATCAGATCGAAAGATTGAAGCCGTGCTCACAACTCGTTGACACCGAGAAGTGACTCGCCATCGCATCGCTTGACCAGACCCAGCTAAAGCGATTCACGATTGGGCGTATCCGGTGTTGACGAAGCTTCAGGCCGCTTCAGCGGTCTTTCCCGAAGGGCCAAAGGCCAGTCGTTCACGACTGGATTTCGGCGTCGCACGAATACGCCAGCGCGTTTCAACGCGCTTACCGAATATCGCTTGCCTTTAGGCGCCGGCGAAGGAAACCGAGAAACTGCCTGAAGGCGGGAGAAAAGCGCGCTGAAGCGTGCTCGAATCCGAGTCAACTTAACGTTGTAAAGTGCCAACGAAGCGAACCAGTCGTAAACGACTGGCCTCTGGCCCACCTCCGGTGGGAAAGGCCGTTGAAACGGCCTGGTGCGACGCCGACTCCTTTCCGCGAGTTCTACAGTTGTGTAGAGCCGACACAATAGCCCGCTTCGCCGCCGCACGTGAGGCCACAATCCTGACGGCTTCACTCATTCGTGAAGTGCTCTAACTCAGCCAGCCAGCCCCAACTCATCCCTCAACCCCGCGAGAATGCTTCGCCGGTCCGTGGCCGCCAGCATTCGTTCGCGGAAGTCCTCGTTCATCAGCCTTCGCGCCAGCTTCGAAAAGACCTTCATGTGCGTGCCGTTCGCGTCCGACTCGCGCATGGCGAGCAGGATCACGAAGCGAACCGGCTGGCCGTCGACCGACTCCCAGTCCACCGGCTTCGCCAGGCGCACGACGCCGATTGAATTCGCCGTGACCGCGTCGCTGCGGCAATGCGGGATCGCGAAGCCGTGGCCCAGCCCCGTCGAGTAGGTTTCCTCGCGCGCCCAGACCGCCGTTTCGAGTCGACCGGGATCGGTCGTGCGCCCGGCGGCGAAGAAGGCGTCGATCACTTCCTTGATGACTTCGTCGCGGCAGGTACTGTCCGAATCGACAATGATCAGGTCGAGATCAAGCAGGCCGGCCGACCCGTTGCCCCCCTGGAACGAGGCGAGTACGCCTTCGACTTCGGCGATGCCGCGGCACGCCATGGCGCGGTCCAAGAGGCCGCGGCACTCTTCAGCGGCCAGGTGCGAGATCGCCGCCTTCTGCGAGGCGATGTCCGGCGAGGCCATGCTGAGTTCATCGAGACCGAGCCCGACAAGCAGCGGCAGCGCCCGGGCGCTTCGGGCCATCTCGCCGCACATGCCCACCCACCGGCCGTTCTTTCGCGCATCCTGAACGATCTTGTAGAGAAGCCGAAGAAATGAGGGGTGCAGCGCGTTGAAAAGCCCCGCCACCTCGTCGCTGCCGCGATCGACCGCGAGATAGTTCTGCATCAGGTCGTTCGTGCCGATGCTGAAGAAATCGACCTCGGCCGATAGCTGGTCGATGATGAAAGCGGCCGAGGGGACTTCGACCATCATGCCCACGCGCATCGCGGCATCGAATTCGACGCCCTCGTCGGCGAGTTCCTGCTGAACCTCGCGAATCTGCGTACGAACCCATCGCACTTCATCAAGCGTGCCGACCATCGGCGCCATCACCTGGATGTTGCCGAACGCCGTCGCGCGGATGATCGCGCGAAGCTGCGAGCGGAACAGCTCGCGATACTGCGGATAGACGCGAACGCCGCGATAGCCGGAGAACGCGCTGGTGGAATGCGGCAGGTCGAGGTATGGCACCGGCTTGTCACCGCCGACGTCGAACGTGCGAATGATGACCGGCTTGCCGCCCGCGGCCCGCGCCGCCTGGAGATAGACGCTGAACTGCTCCTCCTCGGTCGGCGGCGCGTCGCGATCCATGAAGAGCATCTCGGTGCGAAAGAGGCCGATGCCGTCCGCGCCGGATTGAAACGCCGGGGCGAGTTCCTCGGCCGTCGACACATTGGCCGCGACATCGATCGTGATGCCGTCAGGCGTCGTCGGCGGATTGTAGAGAAACCGCCGCAGGCGCTCGTTTCGCGACTCATGCTTTTGCTGTTCGCGATCGTAGTATCGCTGGATTTCCGGCGTGACTTCGGGAATGACCAAACCAAGGTGGGCATCGACGATCGCCTCGTTCACGCCCGACAACTTGGAGCGGGCGTCCGCGACGCCGACGAGCGTGGGAATGTTGAACGATCGTGCGAGGATGACGGCATGTGACGTCGATCCGCCGTGGGAGAGCACCAGCGCGGAGACATGGCGCTTGTCGAGCGAGAGAATCTGCCGCGGGGTCAGCGTATCCGCCACCACCA
>CALLKH010000445.1 GCA_938008425.1 uncultured Planctomycetaceae bacterium
AAGGCGATGCATGGCCCGCCAGGAGTGCTCGGTGTTGGAGAGGTCGATGTACATGATGAGAATTCTAGGCGAGCGGGCGGCGGTCACAAGGTGATTTGCCCGCCCGGCCCTTATGAGGGCATGTCCCCTCACTGATTCAAAATCATCGCCAGGAATTCCACAGGGGCGAGAACGGGGATCTCGGATTGCGAGAAATGATGCGAATCGCGCGTGACAATGTACTCGGCTGCGGCGTTCAGAGCGGAAAAGTACTGCACGGCATCCTCGAAATCTTCGAAGTCCGATGTGACTGCACGATCGATGACCGTCGCATCGCATGCCGCGATGGTGAAGAGACTTCGCATCGCATTGAGCGCTTTATCAGCGACCGCGCGTGAACGAAGACGACGGACAATGTAATAAACAGTGGTAAAACTCGTGGCGGACACCAATCCTTCGACTTGTTTCGATTCAATCAGCGCCCACACGCGAGCGGAGTCGGCCAGGAACGGCTCCCTGGCCACAATGACATCGATCAGCACATTGGTGTCAAGTAATACCCTCACGGGTTAAGCCCGTGTTTTTCCAGAAGGGCATCCTCCAGAATTTCTCGATCAGACTTTCCCTTCGGCAATTTGGCGATGCCGAGGAGGCTTCGGGTCAGCGGCGGCAACTTCGACTTCGTGATTCCATCTCGTTTTGACATGGCCCGAATCAACTGGGTAAACATGCTTGAGATGCTGGTGCGACGTGACTTGGCCAGACGCTTGGCGGCGAGAATATCCTTTTCTTTCATGCTCAGCGTCAGCTTTTTCATGGGGCTTCTCCGGGGCCAAAGTACACGTAACGACTACGCCAGATTATACGTATCGCACGTTTAGTTCAGCAACCTGAAAGTAACCCCATACGTCCGGAATTCATCGAGTTTCAACTACGCCGAGCCCCTTCACCCCTCGTGCTGAACCGTATTCTCCAACTCGCCGAGCCCGTCGAACTCCATCCGAATCTTGTCACCCGGCTTCAGGAACTTCTTCAGTTCCGCGCCGCAGCCCGTGCCGACCGTGCCGCTGCCGAGCACGTCTCCGGGGAAGAGCGTCCGCGCGGTGCTTGCAAACGCCACCATCGCTTCGAACCGATGCTTCACGGTGCCGTATCGGCCGTCGGTCCACTGCTCGCCGTTCACGTAGGCCCGCATGCCGACGGCGTCGAGATCCTTGATCTCATCCCTGGTGACAAGGTACTGGCCCAGTGAACTCGCGAAATCCTTGCCGGGCGCCGGGCCCATGTTGATCGGCATCGCCTTCGTCTGGCGGGCCCGCGCCGACAGATCGTTCAGGATCGTATATCCCACGATCGCATCGGCCGCCGACTCCGGCGTCGCGTTGCGCACCGGCTTGCCGATCACGCACGCCATCTCGCACTCGTAGTCCATCCGCTCCTCACCGGGCGGGAAGAACACCGTCATGCCGTGGCCGAGGAAGCTCGTCGCGTTGGAGTTGTAATACGCCGGGATCTCGTACCACTCGGGCACGATGAAATCGAGGCCGCGCTGTTTGCGCATGGTCATGACATGCTGCTCGAAGGCGTAGAAGTCCATGTACTGCGATGGCCGGAGCACGCACGGCCCGAAGAACGCGGCCTTCGGGTCGACGCCGCCTTCGCCGTCGGGAATCGACGCGATCTCTTTGCGAAAGTCCGCCCACTCCGGCAGACCCGCGATGCTGGCCGTCAGCACGCCGGCGTACTGCGGATCGTGAATATCATGGTGCTTCCGCGCCCGGTCGGTGACATCGACGATCTTGCCGCCGACCAGCACGCCCAGCCGCGCCTGCACCGGCACGCGCCGCTTCAAATCCGTCTCCCGTTCGTCGGCCGAATGATAGAACTGGCAAAGTCGCATGAACCACCGCTCCCGTTGATTTTCCACAGGTGAAAACGGCGGGATCGC
The DNA here is from genome assembly GCA_938008425.1 of uncultured Planctomycetaceae bacterium. Lineage (GTDB taxonomy): Bacteria > Planctomycetota > Phycisphaerae > UBA1845 > UTPLA1 > JADJRI01. The sequence continues at coordinate 1,928 of CALLKH010000445.1, forward strand.
TCATGATCACCGCCAAGGATACTCACATTCATACTGGAAAATGACGATCCGGCAACCCTCGCAGCGCATCGCCCCCAGCGCCGGCGATGAAATCGACGATGTCAGTCGAAAAACCGGATCGGTGGAGCGGGACGATGATGCTACGCCCGCTCCATCGCCTCCATCAGCGCACGGAAATTCCCCTCGCCGAAGCCCGCCGCCCCGCACCGCTGCACCAGCTCGAAGAACAGCGGCCCCGATCGCTCGCCGAGGTCCGGGTTCACCCGGTCCTTGCAGAACGCCTGGAGCAGGTAGCCGCCCTTGTCGCCGTCGAGGAGGATGCCGCGCGTCCGCAGGTCGGCCACCGTCTGCGTGACGCCGGTGATCCCCTGCGTCGCGATTCGGCCGGGCAGCGCCTCGTAATAGGTTGCCGGCGTGTGCAGAAACTCGATGTCCCCCGCATGGGCGGCGTCAAATGCCTTCATGATGTCACCCACGGCGAACGCCAGGTGATGAATGCCCGGCCCGCGGTTGGCGTCGACCGCCAGCTGCGGCTGCGAGTTGTTGAATCGCGGACGCATCGGCTCGTTCACCGCGATCTTGACGCCGCTCGCCTCGTCGTGCATGACCACGCAGCGAAGCCCGGTGCCGTCGCCCGGCCGCAGGTTATCCGTGTGAAACTGAACGCCCCAGAATCGCGTGAAGCCCAGCACGTGCTCGCAGAAGGCGATCACCGGCATCAGTGTGCGGGCATTCGCGGTCAAATGATCGATGGCCGACAAACCGAGCCGGTTTCGCTTGGGATCAAAGTCCCCCGCCGGCTTCATGCCCGGAAGCAGCGTGATGCCCGCGCCACCGCCGGATGAATTCGCAGCCGCCCCGTCTGCCACTTGCACAAAGCAGAATTCCACCTCGCCCAGCGGCGTCGCGATCCGCGCCTCGCGCCACTCGCGGCCATCGTCCAGCTTTTGCACCACCAGCGCCTCGGTCGGCGTCGCGTTTCGCTCGATCAGGCGCTCCTCGGCGACGCCGGCATCGTCCACGGCGAACCGAAGCCGCGACACGCCCTCGGGATGCAGCCGCAGATAACGCCGCACGCGGGAGCCGGCGTGAACCGGCTCCGAAATCGTGACGGCCACCTCGCCGCAGCGCAGCAGATGTTCGCGCGTGCCGGTCTCCTCGAGATGCTCGCCCGATGTGGCGGCCACCAGTTGAAAGCCGAAGCCCCTAGTGAAGTATTCGAGCCAGGGTCTGGCGTCGTGAACGCTGATATCGATGCTGTGGATGCGCCGAATGCCGATGCTGGGACGGGACATGATCGCACTCCTTCGCGCCCGCCGGGGTTGGGTGCTGACTGAGGCGGGATGCCGGGCGGTAGTTTAACCCGCGGGCGGCAGGCGGTCGACGGGAGGGCGCGGAGGCACGAAGCCGAGCGAATTCGAGGGCTTTTCCCGGTTCCTTCACGGCCTGAGCGATTGACACCGGTGGTCGCGGATTGAGGACGACCTGGGAAACCGCACCAAGGTTGGCCAAGGGTCAAGTCGTAAGTCCGTAAAAGTCCCGCCTGCTCCCGTGCAGAGCGGCTCCACTGACTTCACGATTAACAGCACACCGAATTACGAAGACGAAGGAAGCTGAGTTCGCGCCAATCCAGTCGGTCGTTGTGACGCCGACCGAACTTTCGTCCAAGTTAGGCTAGGCGCACCGGGGTAGGGTTCGTTTATACTGAAAGTGGTGCCGTACGGGCGGTACATGTCAAACAAACAATGCGAATCGCAATGGTGGCTGAAAACTCGCCGCCTTTGGCCACTCAGTGTTTAGATTGCTTCGATTGAATTGAGCCCGGCGTTCGAAACCGGTCGAACGCCGAATCGATGGCTGATTCCATTAGGGAATCCTGATCACAGGGCAGACCCATGTTGGACTCAAAGCGCTCTCGAAGTCTCATCGTTGTGGTCGTTCTTCTCGTCGCGGGCCGAAGTCAGGCGGACAACCTGAATTTTTCAACGTTTTGCGGGACCAACATCTGGCAGAGCTGCTGCGACTGCAACGTCAACCGCAAGTGCCTCAACTGGAACCGGCCGGACTCCCCCGCTCCAGTCTGTCCCCTTCTCCCCACGGGGGCCGACGACGTGACGATCGGTATTGACTGCGTTGTGGATCCCGCACCCGCCGTGACCGCGAAAACCATCGCGCAGTCCAATGGCACCTTCACGATCAATGGCGGCGCGCTCACCATTGCCGATTCGGCCACCTTCGACGGGCCTTTCGTCTGGAATGCCGGCGAGGTCGGCCGTGCGGGCGGAGCCGCGGGCCAGAACGCCCAGATGAACGGCGGCCTCACCATCACCGGGGCCGGCGCCAAGACCCTGGGCAACTTAGGCGGCTTCGAAATGGTCAACAATGCCACCGCCAACTGGACCGGCACTGGCACATGGACCCTTGGCATGATTCCCGGCGCCTGTTGCCCGGCGATCTTTCACAACGCGGCCGGCGCGACCTTCAATGTCATGACCGACGCGCAGATGATTCAGACCGCCTTCGGGCTTGGGCGGTACCTGAACAACGGGACGGTCAACAAATCCGGCACAAACGGCGTCAGCGACTGGAAAGTCGAACTCATCAACAACGGCCTCGTGCATGTTCAATCCGGCGAATTCAAACCGACGGGATCCGGCAGCGCGTCCGGCGAGTTTCGAACCGAGGCCGGCGCCATGACCACATTTGCCACTGTCTTCGGCTTCGAGTTCAAGCAGGGTATCAGCTTTACAGGCGGCGGCGTCGCGCGGCTGGTCGATACCGGCTCCGGCACCGGCGTGAACGTGATCGACACCATCGACCTGAGTCGCTTCCGCGTTGAGAACTCCGGCGCGATCGGTCCGACCAACAACTGGGGCATGATCAACGTCACCGAATTGCTGGAGCTCGACGGCGCCCGGGTCTTCCCGGTGATCAACGTGAAACCCGGCGCCAGGCTTGAGCACATCGGGCCGAATGAGAGCTTCGTCGGCGACATCAATATCGAGGGCGTTGTGGATGTCATCCAGGGAAATCTGTCCACTTCCAACGAGACGTTTACCGTCATGCCGGCGGGCGTCGTGGAGATTCGCGACGGAGCGGCCATTCGCACTGCGGGGCTATCGAATCTGCCGTTCCAGAATCATGGCACCATACAGAAGACGACAGGCAACGGCACCGCGTTCGTGCTCGCTGATTTCTTCGACCTCTTCTTTCACCACCCCGGCGCACTGGTTCACGTTGCATCGGGTACGCTTGACTTTGTTGAGACCAACCCGATCAGCGAGGGCGGCGACTGGCAGATCGACGCGGGTGCGACGCTTCGCGCTCCGGGCTCATTCGGCCGGCTCTTCGAGCTCGACGCCGGAACGATGCGCGGCGGGGGTACGCTGATTACGAGCACGCTGAAGAACGACGGCGGGGTCGTGGCGCCGGGCGCATCGGCGGGAATCCTCACCGTTGCCGCGAGCGTGACACCTGCACGGCCGGGACATTATCAGCAGGCGGTGGACGGTACGCTCGCGATCGAGATCGGCGGGCTGGATGCGGGGACGGAGCACGATCGGCTTGACGTCGCGGGAACGGCCACGCTGGCCGGCACGCTGGAGCTGTCGCTGATCGACAATTTCATTCCCGAGACGGATGACACGGTCACGATACTGAAGGCCGGCTTCGTCACCGGCATGTTCGATCCCGTGACGCCGACCAATTTCCCGGCCGGCCTGACGGTCGACGTCGAGTACAGCGCGACCGAGGTGGTGCTGCGGTTTACCAACAACATCCCGGACAACATGAACGGGAACGGGAACAACAACAACAACAACAACAACAACAACAACAACAACAACGGTAACACGAACAATAATAACAACGGCAATACGAACACCAACGGCAACGACAATAACAACGGCAACGACAATAACAACGGCAATTCGAACAACAACGGGAATTCAAACACCAACGGCAACGCCAATACAAACGGCAACACGAACAACAACACGAATTCGAACGACAACAACAATGACAACGGAAACCCGGCACCCGGCCCCGCGCCTGAGTGTGGAGACAGCGGCGCCTGCGGCATGGGCGCGATGACGTTCAGTCCGTTGATGGCTCTAGGACTGGCGACGATGTATCGAAGGCGGCGACGGCGGCGGAACTGAAGAATCTAGAACACCTCCGCCATCCATTGTCCGCCGTGTTTCGGGTTGCCGACCAGCTTGTGGTTCGTCACATCCACCCAGAAGTCGAGCGTCTCGAGGGGAATCTGGCCCAGGAGCGCCTGTCGGCCCTCGGGAAGTGCCATGACTTCGACATTGCAGGAGCGGCCCTCCACCTCAATCTGGGCGCCGACGTAGATTTTCATCTGCATCACGCCGACCACGGTTCGCGTATCGCGCACTCGATGGAATCGTAGGCCAAGCTCCTCCACGAGCGACTCCGGCAGGCATAGAAATGTCGCGCCTGTGTCGACGAGCGCCTCGATTTCCGCGCGACGAACCCCATCCTCGCCGATCTCACCGGCGGCGGCGCTTCGTACATCGGCCTCGTTTTCGACCCGAACGGTCACCACCACCCGGCCCATATCCACTCCCGGCTTGGGTTCGACAATTGTAGGCGTCATCTCAGCGCTCCCTGCCACAATTCTAGCCGATGCGAAGTCGCCGAGGCAACATCTTTCATCTAATGCGCATCAGCCACCTATCCGGATCGCGAGGTCCCGACTTGGGCGTCATCGCGGCACCTTCTACATCATCGCGTCCCCGCCGTCTGTTCCCCCGGATCCTCGACGATCTCAATCTCCACCGCCGCAATCACGGCCTGATCGTAGAGTCTCCATCCGATCGGCGGGCCCCAGGCCGGTTCCTGCTGCTCAAGTTGAACCCGCACGCGATACCTCCCGACGGGCCAGCGCTCATGCGGCCCCGGCCGAACGACGGCGCGAGTATCGTCTGTACGAGCGGTCCAAACGCATGATTGGGAGTTCGTCAGGCTGAGCGACTGCTTGCAATGATCGCCGGCTGCAAGCAACTGGTAATTCCCTCCGATATCCGCGACATCCAGCGCTGCGGCGACCCAGATCAAGGGCGCGAGCGGCAGCAACATCATCGTCGGATTTGTGCCGCAGTAGGCCAATCGCCCCTGAGTCAGCGGCAACCCGTCTCTAGTCGGCTGCATCTCTACCCGGTAACAGGCCGACGCCTCGGTTCGCTGCAAACACAGCGGCCCCTTCCCCGCGACCAGCGTCGCCGCAATCTCGATCGATTCATCGGGCGCGAACGCCGCCTTCGCCGGACGCAGCTCGAGCCTCAACGCGCCAGGCTCATTGACGCAGCCCGTCGCCAGAACGATCCAGATCACCGACCCCGCCAGCCCGAGAGTGCGAGTCATCACGATGCTCCGAATGTCAAGTTTGAGCCATTAAACCCGACCAACGCGGCATCGCGTTCCGACCCGGCTCCGCTGGCGAAATCGTACCGCCGGGGAATCTCGCAAGCGAGCGAATTTGAGAGCAGAAGCCCTGCCCAACTCGCAATCATCAGGGTGCTGCCACGCTGGCGGGGGAATCTGCATCCATCGCCAAACGGCAAGCCCGCGGCGTGAGATCTTACCCCTTCGGGCAGACAAGTGAGATCCTGCGCATTCGGTTGCACAAAAGAGTCAAACGCCGCCGGGATGCCTTGAATCATCGCTTCGGATATCATGAAACCATGATCTCCGAGCCCCTCGACATTCTGGGGATGACGTTTGACGACGTCGTTCAACGGCTCGCTCCGGCGCCGAAGACCGTGGCCGCGTTGCGCTCGCGGTATCGACTTGCAATGACCGATGATACTCCGCAAAGCCACAGGGCAAACAGCGCATTGGTTACCGGCAAGCAACGATCGACCGTTGCTCCAGATGCAGACACCGGCGCGAGGCGTGATTCCCACGCCGTCTTCACCGCCGATCCCCGCCCCGTCGTTCGCCATCAGCGCGACGGCGAGCTGATCAAGTTCATCCAGAACACAGAGACCGGTGTCGAGACCGAGAGTGTCATAATTCCCATGGGCCAGGGCGACCGGTCATGGCATTCGCTGTGCGTCTCGTCGCAGGTCGGGTGCCGAATGGGTTGCACCTTCTGCGAGACCGCCCAGCTCGGGCTCGTTCGCAATCTCACCGCCGCCGAGATCGTCGGCCAGGTCGTGGCCGCACGGCGGACCTTCGGCATTCGCGTCAAGAAGATCGTCTTCATGGGCATGGGCGAGCCGTTCGACAATTTCGACGAGGTCATTCAGGCCGTTCGCGTGCTGACAGACCCTTATGGCCTCTCCATGAGCAAACGGCAGATCACGATCTCGACCGTCGGCCGCATCGCCGGCATTCGCCGACTGGCGGAGCTGGGCTGGCAGTACCTGCAACTGGCCGTCTCGCTCAATGCGCCGAACGACGAGATTCGTTCGTCGATCATGCCGGTGAATCGCACCGACACGATGGCGCTCCTGCGCGACGCGCTCGTCGAGTACCCGCTGCGGCGGAACATGTACATCATGATCGAATACGTCGTCATCCCCGACGTAAACGACTCCGTCGCCCACGCGCAGGAGCTGGCGGAGTATCTGCGGCCGGTGAAATGCTGCGTGAACATCATCCCGTACAATCCGCGGCGCGAGTCGCCGTGGCCGGCGCCGAGCGAGGAGAGCGTCG
>CALLKH010000446.1 GCA_938008425.1 uncultured Planctomycetaceae bacterium
CTGGGCGTCGTAGATACCGGTATCGAAGAGTTCGCAGGCGAGTTCCTGCTGCCCCTTGATTTTCTTGGCAATCACCTTCAGGTCGCCGACTTTGACGCCGAGCATCTTGTCACCGACGCCGTGACGCTCGTAGATCTTTCGGATTTGATCGCTTCCCAGCTTCATCAGTTCGTTCATGACCTGCGAGACGTTGTTCATCATGCGCTCCCCGGGCTGCGACCCGATAGAGTCAGGTCCGAGATTTCGTTACCTGACTGATCAAGATAGTCTAACAGCCCTGTGGTCTGAATCTCAATTGGCGGCCGCTTCGGCTGGACAAAGACGGATTCAACCCGGCCTGAGTTCAGTCGACGCGATTTCAGCCAGTACTTCAGCGATTCGGGCGTCCCAGGCATGTCGGTTTCGGATGTGATCGGCCGTGCTTCGGCTCCCTGGTGAGGAAGTAGACGCCTGAAGTGCCAGATCAGGGACATCCGAAATGGACCAGAATACAACGCTCTTGTCTGTAGGGCCGAGGACTTCATTCAACCCGGCGGGAAGCGGCACATTCGCCCGGCAGCGGACGAGTCCGGTGAGGCCGGCGGCGAGGGCGTCGAGGAACCAGGGAGCGAGCGCCTCCGTCGGGTTCGGGAAGAGCACCACGTCATGATCGGCGAGAAGGGAGACGGCTCGCCGCTTTCGACTGCTGGTCTCGATCGACGGGTCGGGGACTTCCGCTATGCGGCCGCGGGAAGGCATCCCGTTCTCAGAAACGCCGATCAATTCCTCGTCGGTCCAGACTTCGCCGCGCCAGCGACAACTGTGAGTGGTGTCGGCGGACCAGCCGCGGCCCACGAGCGAGAACTCCAGTTTTGATTTCGCCAGGGCGTCGAACAATGCCCGCTGAAAGATGCCGGGGCCGAGGACGGCCTGAATGCGGTCGCACAGGCCGCGGCGCACGTCGGTGCTTTCGATCGTGATGCCCAGATCGCGCTCGGCGGACGCAAGGATGGATTCGGCCTTGTTGGGCCCAAAGGCGGCCGGTTTCGCCGCGATGATTCGTCGCGCGGCTTCCCAAAGTCGGCAATGCGACGTGAGATGGAGGCCGATCGATTCGGGTGCGATATCGATCCGGTCCGTCAAAACAAGAATGCGGGGGCATGGCGGCGCGGCGTGGCTGACCGGCGCATCACCGCCCTGTGCAGATTCAGGAGGGGTGGACGGCCCCGCTCGTTGAATTGAGGGAATATTCGGCAGCGCGCTCGGCGGGAGCAGGGTGATGCGATCAGGATTCACGCCGCGCTCGACGGCCACGGCGCGATCATGCGGTGAGTGCACGTAAAGCCGCACGTTCGCGGGAAGGGCTCGAAGCGCGGCCTCGGTGGGGAGACGGCCGGCGGAGCAGATGACAGCGATATGACTTGACGGAACGGCGTAGCTTAGTGAAGTGCTGGTGCCGTCGATGACCAGCGTATGCGTCGGCCCGAAGGCATCGAGCGATTGCGCGACGAATGTCGGGTCGGCGTGTGTCGGCGAATCGAATGGAAAACAGATGACGTCATGACCCGCGGCGATGGCACCCGCTGCAACGCGCCGGGCGAGATGATGAGAAAACGGATCGAGGCTGTTCGAGACCACGGCAACCCGGCGGACCTCGGGCGACGAACGCCTTGCCGGCGGCATCTTCGGCGCCGACTCGATTCGTCGTGCGGCACGACCCCGAATCACACCCTCCTGGAGGGCCGCCAACTGGGCGGAGACGAAACCGGTGGCTTCGCGATCGAACCACGGCCACGAGAGAATTCGCGCGGGCACGAGGAAACCACCATGTTCCTCCAGGAAAACGCGGCACTGCGTCCATGCGTCTTCACCAGCGAAAAGGAGAGTCCGCCGGCGTTCAATTTCGCGGGAATAATCGTGAAGCGAGAGGGCGAGCTTCATTCGCCAGCAGTCGGGTTCAATGACGATTACAGCCTGATAGGCGGCGAGACGTTTGGGCAACCGCAGGACTTCGGCGCCCTGTGCAATGCCATAGACGAGCAGGTTGCCGACCCCCGGCTGAAGCGCTTCGACGACGGCCTCGGCGCGGACTTCGGGCATCGTGGTGCGGCCAAGCCAGTGCAGACGGTTGTCAGGGTCGGTCCACGCAAAGGTCGGTGCGCCGTCGCGCGCGATGGCCTGTTGCGCGGGATGAGGCGGCTTCGAGTTGAGAATGGCGTCGCAGGCGGCGGGGGTGATGGACCGCAATGCCGCAATATTCAAGGCCAGATGATCGGGATGCGGCGTCGTTGATGAGGATGTCGGGCTGTTCGCGAGGACTTCCATGTCATGCGTCGAGCGTAGGGTCCCGGCGACCCGGCCGGATTTACTGTTCGTGTTGCGTCGGCATTACTGAAGCGAAGTCCAGCGTTGGATCGCAAGGCCGGCCATGAGGAGCGTGAATGCCGCGTAGATGGTGCAAACAAATATGACACGCCCCTTGCGAACCTTCGGCGCGAATTCCTTCTCCCAGGCATGGTCGTCATTGGCCGGGGGCGCCTTGGGGGCCGACTTGGTTGCGCTCACGTCGCGTCCTTTCGAGTCTATTCGGCGGCGGTCAGGGAAATTTTGTATGCGCCGGTGAAGGCCTTGTCAAACTGATAGACGTTCTCAAAGTCTTCAATCCGGTCTTCGGGCTGCTTCTGAAGGAGTTCATTATCGACCAGCGCGAACACGAGGCGGCCGAAGTCCTTGGTGCTGCGAATGCCCCAGCTTGCGAGAACGGCCGGCGCCATGACGCCCCATTTTTCGAGGGCGAGATCGCGCAGGCCCCAGCAGAGTTCGTCGCCGGCCACGTGGCGATTCATCCGATCGCGGATGGCTGCGAAACCGCCCATCTGCTCGATCGCGCCGGCCACCGTCGGCGGAAGCTCGGCGCCTTCGAGCAGGGCGTCGAGGTTGTCGGGATCGATTCCATTCTCACGGAGCCACTTGAGGATGTTGTCCGCGACGGGGTTGGGCGGACCATGAATCTTGCGAACGGTGTAATCGAGCCCCTCGTGCAGGAACTCGAAAGCGTCAACCGAGTACCGGCCCAGATCGGCGGCGATCTCCTGCACAGATTTTCTCGGTGAGTTCGACATCGTACCTGATCTTAGCCGGTGCACTGGCAATTTTGCGACTCTTTCGCCTTTCTCTCGCCGTGTTATTTCGGCGAGCGCGTTCGGCGTCGCCCACCCATCAATACCCATTGTAGCGGATTACGGTTCGCTGCGCTCAGCCCGCTGACGGCGGAGCGTCCGAATTCGGCGGACCGCCCCCCTGGTTGCCGGGGCCATCTCCACCGCGACCGCCGCGACGTCCTCGACGGCGTCGGCCGCGCCGGCGCCGGCGTTGATTATCCTGATTCGGTTCTCCGGAGCGATTCTCAGGGGTCTGTCCCTGTGCGCGAGACTGTCCCTCGCCTTCCTCACCATCGGACAATTCGTTCAGATCGGCTTCCGTTTGAGACTCGTCGTTGAGAAGCCCGTCGGCGAAGTCGGCCGGGGGACCACCGATCGATTCGCCTCTCGACGCCTCATCAGACTGAATGCCGTTGTCGGTCGATTCTGCACCGGCCTCATTCGCGCCGCCCAATGGCTGATCTCGGCGGGCGTCGGGGCGCGGGCGATTCTGATCCCGGCGATCGTTCCCTTTGTTGCCGCGATCGCCCGACGACCGATCCCGCGGGCCGTCACCACGACCGCGATCCCGGGAACCATCGTTTCGATTTCGATCACGTTGACCGCCGCGGTCGCGCGGATCGTTTTCCTGTTGCTGCGGTGCTTCCAATCGGGGCAGATTGAATTCGAGAACCTCCTCGATGGGTACAGTTTCCCATTCCATCGTGCCGTCGTACTGAAGCGAAAGCAACTGCGTCAGGATCTGCCGGTTCTTGACGGTGGCCGTGCCCTTTTCGGTTCGGATCCGAGAGCCGGGCTTGGGAAGTTTCTTGTTGAGTTCCTCGTAGCCTTCGTGCTCGTAGCGCAGGCAGCAGCGCAGGCGGCCGCATCGACCGGAGACCTTGGTCGGGTCGAGCGTGGCCTTCTGAAGCTTGGCCATCTTCATGTTGACCTGCCGAAGCTTCTTCAGGAAATTCCGGCAGCAGCATTCGCGGCCGCAGATTTCGTAGTCGGCCACCAGCCGCGCTTCGTCCCAGATCG